>JAFAYP010000424.1 GCA_019240305.1 Solirubrobacterales bacterium | reverse complement strand
GCGCCGGATTTCGTGGTGGTCAACGGCGAGAACGTCGCCGGCGGGGTGGGCATCACCCCCAAGATCGCGCGCGAGATGCTCGCCGCCGGCGTCGATGTGATCACGCTCGGCAACCACACCTACCGCCACCGCGAGATCTATCCGTATCTGGACGCGGAGGAGCGGATCCTGCGCCCGGCGAACTTCCTGGCCAGCCAGCCCGGGCACGGGTCGTGCGTGGTCTCGAGCGCGGGCTCGGGCGGGGCTCGGCTCGGGGTGATCTCGCTGTCGGGCAACCTGTTCATGAAGGCCGGGCGCTCGGCCTTCCCCGAGGCCGATGCCGCGCTGTACGCGCTCGACGGCAAGGTCGATCACGTGCTGGTCGACATGCACGCCGAGGCCACCAGCGAGAAGGTGGCGATGGGCTGGTATCTGGACGGACGGGTCACCGCGGTGGTCGGCACCCACACCCATGTCCCCACCGCCGACGCCCGGGTGCTGCCGGGCGGGACGGCGTACATCAGCGACGTCGGGATGACCGGGCCGCGCGGAGGCGTGATCGGCGTCAATCGCGATCAGGCGGTGCGCTCGATGGTCACCCAGATGCCGACCCGCTTTGAGACCTCCAGCGAGGACCCGTGGCTGAACGCGGTGGTGATCCGGGCCGAGCAGCCGATGCAGGCGGTGGCCATCGAGCAGGTGCTCGAGCCCGCGTCGGGTGTGAGCTGAAAACGGCCCCGCCGGCGCCGACTCAGCCCTCGCCAGGTCCGGCTTTAGGACCGGTAGGCACGTCATCGGACGGCGGCAGCATCACCACGGCCGCAACGTCTGGCGCCCAGTGGCCGCCATGGTTAGAGAACGTCAGCGTGTTGTCGCCGGCGTGTAGTCGCACGAGTACGCGCACGCTCCCGACCGTGGACCAGCTGAACGTCGACGCCGCTACGAGCTGCTGCGGTCGCTGGTTGTTGACGGCGAGGGCGAAGGTGCGGGCGACATCGCCGTTGACGTACCAGATGCTGAGCAGTTGGCGTCCGCTGTGTAGGGCATCGACGTGCATCGTGAGCACGCCGTCGGTCCCGGTCTGCCCCGAGCCGATGTCCCCGACGTCGGCGTCGCTCGGACACGAGGGGCAGCTCTGGGTTTGTGCGCCTCCGCTGAGCTGACTGGAGGGATCGGCGGCCAGGAAGCGCGGCGGGAGTGCCGGTCGCGGCATGAGCGCCAATGAGTGGACGCGCAGCCTTGGGGTCGAGACGTTCGAGATCGTCACCGAGTTCGGGCCGGTGTGTAGTTGTAGGGTCATCGCGGCGGCACGTACCTGCCCGCCGGTTGCCGGAAGGGTGATCATGCTCGCGGGGTCGCTGTTGTCGGCCAGCATCAGCGTCTGAGGCCTCCGTGTGGCGTTCGAGAACCGCAGGTACGCGACCGTGAAGCCATCTATCACGCTGGGGATGGGTTCGAACGTGAGCGAGCCGTCCTGGCGCCGAGGCCTGCGGAGCACGATCGCGCGCCGGTCGGTGCCGTTGACGATGAGCATGACGGCGCCGTGCGGCCGGACGAGGGCGGTGTATGAGGAACTGCCGGCGACCCGCATGTCGCGATTTGCCCAGACGTCGTGGATCGTGCGGACGGCCGCCAGCCCGAGGTCCGACCACCGGACGGTTACCGACGCCGGTTGGACCCCGCGGTTGAGCAGCACGACGGCGCGGCGGCCGCTGCCGTACAGCGTCTTTGCCCATACCTGTCGACCGGCGTCGTCCTCGCTGACGACATAACCCTGCAGGCCGAGCGGATCTTGATCGACGGCGAGCATCTGCCGGTTGCCGATCAAACGCGCCAGTTCCGGGCTCATCGTCCGCAGGTCGTTGCCCAGGATCATCGGTGCACCCATCACCGCCCAGAGGCTGAGATGCGCCCGGTCTTCGACCGCGGACAGGCCGCTGGCGCCGACCTCCATCATGTCCGGATCGTTGTACCGGCCGTTGTGCTGAAACTCGGCCAGCGGCGCGTTCGTGTCGGCGTTGGTGAGCACACCGGCAAACGTGGCGGTGGACGGGACGTAGCTGATGTCACCCGACACGCGCCATAGATCGCCGGTGGCGGGACCCCAAACCCACGGATCCTGACGACCCCAGTTGCAGATGCTGAAAATCATGTGGCGGCCGGTGATCGCCTCCGCGCGTGCGATCGCCACTGCGATCTGCGTGTAGGCAACCTGCGCGTCCAGGCCCTCCTTGTCTCCGCCGCACCAGTCGACCTTCACATAGTCAAAGCCCCACCGAGCGAACTGGAGCATGTCCTGGTCGTAGTGTCCCTCGCTGCCCGAGCCGGGCTCCGGCGGTCCCGTCTGGGGGTAGTAGTAGCCGCACCCGTTTTTGCCCACATCGGTGTAGATGCCGGCCTTCAGTCCGAGCGCGTGGATGCGTCGCGCCATCGCCGCCATGCCTCCTGGCCACTGCTTCTCGTTCACCACGATGTTGCCCCGGGCGTCTCGTTTGCCCGTCCACCAGCCTTCGTCGATATTCACGTAGCGATAGCCGGCGGCCGCCAGGCCCGACGAGACCAGCGCGCGAGCGTTCTCCTCGATCACCGACGCGTTGATCGAGTTCATGAACGCATTCCACGAGTCCCACCCGAGTGGGGGCGGGGCAAATCTCGCCTCGACCGGCCCAGAGACACCCTGGACCCGACTCTGCACCGCCGTCTTCCCGGTGCTGGCCCGTGCCGCCGACACCGTGACGCCCTCGCACACCACCAATCCGCCGATCACGATTGCGATCAGCCAGGCGGCGCGAAGCTCGCGCAAGAACCTCATCTCTCTCTCCTCACCTGCAGAAGCCATGACCGACCCGGCGCGGCGCCCTCCGACTGGATGTGAGCGCTCACACCGCGTGCGCGTTCCGGTACCCGGCGCTGTGGCGCCGCAAACGACAAGATCGTGATCAGGGGGCGACCGCGACCGGTGCGGTCTCGAGCGGACGCTCGCCCACGGCGGCCGCCACCGCGC
>JAFAYP010000422.1 GCA_019240305.1 Solirubrobacterales bacterium | reverse complement strand
CGAGCTCCTGCGCCGGCACCCGGGTGCCGTGCTGGTCTCGGCCGTCACCGGCGAGGGGATCGACGGGCTCGTGCAGCGGATCGAGGAGGAGTTCGCGCGCACGCTGCAGGACGTCGAGCTGCTGATCCCCTACGAGTCCGGCGCGCGCCTGGCGGAGCTTCATCAGGTGGCGGGCGATCTCGAGCGCCAGGACACCCCGGACGGCGTACGGGTGCTGGCTCGGCTGCCGGCACCGATGGCGGCGCGCTACCAGGAGTTCGCGCTCAGCCGACCGTACGCATGACGCTGCCGGTCACGCGGCTGGACGACCGCGCCCGCCTGCCCACCCGGGCCTACCCGGGCGACGCGGGGCTCGATCTCTACGCGCTCGAGGGAGCCGTCCTCGAGCCAGGCGAGCGCGCCTCGATCCGCACCGGCATCGCGGTCGAGATCGCCGAGGGCGAGGCGGGGCTCGTGCTCCCGCGCTCGGGGCTGGCCTCCCGGCACGGCATCGCGCTGGTCAACGCGCCCGGTCTGATCGACTCCGGATACCGGGGCGAGATCCGCGTTCTGCTGCTGAACACCGACCGCGAGGCGGCCTTCACAATCGCCGGTGGCGACCGGATCGCCCAGCTCGTGCTGGTCAAGATCGAGACGCCACGGGTGGTCGAGGTGCAGGAGCTGGCGGTGTCCAAGCGCGGGGCGGGCGGCTTCGGATCGAGCGGTTAGCCGGTCAACCCCCGCTGGCGGCCGGCGTCGGGAGTATCCCGGCCGACTGCAGGAACTGCTGGGCCACCGTGGCCGGATCCTGCCCGGAGAGCACGACCTGCGCGTTCAGCTCGCGCATGGTGTCGAGGGTGAGCAGTGCGCTGACCCGGTTGATCGTGGCCACGAACACCGGTCCCTCGGCGTTGATCGCCTGGGTCGAGGCGACCGGGACCACGTTGCCCCACCCGAACACGTTCTCCGGGTCGGGCAGCAGCGGGTAGCTCCCACTGAGCAGCTGCGGATCGGTGGTGTTGACGACCGCGGCCTGCACGGTGCCCTGGTCGAGCGCCTGGTACTGGGCGCCGCTCTCCAGCGGCTTGAACGCCGCCGGGATCACGCCGTAGGTGTTCTCGAGCAGCGGCAGGCCGGTCGCGCTCTGCTGGAACTGGGGCGGACCGCCCAGGGTGAGCTGCGAGATCTTGATCAGGTCCGATATCGCCTGGACCTGGTTCTCGACCGCGTAGTCGAACGACACGGCGATCGCGTCGGTGTCGCTGAACGGCGTGGCGTTGAGCAGCGTCAGGCCGTGCTCGGAGGCATAACGCTGGCCGGCCAGGTAGGCGTCCGAGAGCGAGTGAAACGTGCGCTGGATGCCGGCCACGTCGCTGTCCCACGTGTCCAGGTACTCCGGGTACATCGCCAGCTGGCCGGTGGCCAGGGCCTGCTGGACGACCTGGGTCGGGCCGATGCTCTGGTTGAGCGTTACCTGGAAGCCCTGGGCCTTGAGCGCCTGGTAGTAGAGCTGACCGAGGATGAACTGCTCGGGAAGGTTCTCGTCGCCGATGGTGACCGGTGGCTTGCCGACGCCGGGGAGCGTGATCGTCGCGGTGGTCGTGGTTGTGGCGGTCGTGGTGACCGTGGTCGTCGACACCGCGGGCGCCTCCGCGGTGGCGACGCGCGACCCGGCTCCGCAGCCCGCGACGCCGGAGCCGACCAGCCCGACCAGCCCGCAGGCCAGGGCCGACCGAAGCCACGAAACCGATGAGCTTGCCCCGCGCGCCATCCGGGGCAGCGTCTCACACTCCGGCGGCCCGGCGCGCCTCGGCATGGGCGGCGGTCTCGAGCCGGTCATCGAGCGAGGCGAGCGACTCGGGCGCCTCGCCGAGCGCGGTGGCGATCAGCCAGTCGGCGAACCAGACGTTCTTGGGCAGCAGCGGGCCATGCATATAGGTTCCGATCACGTTGCCGCGGCGGATCCCCTCCTGGCCGTCCTCGCCGTTGTTGCCATACCCCTTGAGCACGCGACCGAGCGCGGACTCGCCGGAGCCGAGCCGGGTGCGCCCGCCGTGGTTCTCGAATCCGGCCAGCATGCGACGCGAGCCCGGCTCGAGCTCGACTTCGATCGCCACGTTGCCGATCAGGCGGGGGCCATCCGAGCGCACGGTTATCAGGTCGACCAGGTCCACGCCGGGGAGGGTCTCCTCGCCCAGCTGGTAGGAATGACCGAGCAGCTGATACCCGCCGCACACGGCGAGGATCACCGCGCCGCGGGCGGCCGCGGCGTGAAGCGCGTCTCGCTTGATCTGCGCCAGGTCGAGCGCGCACAGCTTCTGGTCGCGGTCCTGGCCGCCGCCGAGGTAGAAGAGATCGGCGGCGTCGGGATCGAGCCGGTCTCCCAGCCCGCTCGCGGTGACGCTGAACTCGATCCCCCGCCAGCGGCAACGGCGCTCGAGCAGCAGCAGGTTGCCCCGGTCGGCGTAGATGTTCATCAGGTCCGGATACAGCGCGCACACCCGTAGCTCA
>JAFAYP010000388.1 GCA_019240305.1 Solirubrobacterales bacterium | reverse complement strand
CCAGGCCGACGGGGGGCAGACCGGCCAGTTCCGCATCCTGTGCGACGGACAGCACGACCAGGGCGAGGTCGAGGAGGAGGAAGAGCTCGTCGACGCCGTGGCCGAGCAGGAGCTCGCCCAGCCGCTGCAGGCGCCCGGGCCGGCGCCTCGCATCACGCCGCCGTTCTAAGGCCGAGCGCCCCGACGTGACCGAGATAGCGTCGAGCGCCGCGACCGGAGCCGTCGGGCTGCTCGAGTCGCTCAAGCGGCTCGGCGTGGAGCTCGTGTTCGGGTTGCCCGGCGTGCACAACCTGCCGATCTGGAAGGCGCTGTCGGACTCCGAGATCCGGTTGATCGGCGTCCGCCACGAGCAGACCGCGGTGTACGCCGCCGACGGCTACGCCCGCGCCACCGGCAAGCTCGGCGTCGCGGTCGTGACCACCGGGCCCGGCGCCGCCAACACGCTGGGTGCCACAGGCGAGGCGATGGCCGCCGGCTCGCCGGTGCTGGTCATCGCCACCGACATCGCCACCGACCTGCGGCGCGAGGGCGTCTACGGCGGCACCCTGCACGAGACACGCGATCAGACCGCGATGTTCGTCCCGGTCACGAAGAAGACTCAGATGCTGGCCGGTCCCGACGAGATCGCCGCCGCGGCGCTTCAGGCGGGCCGGCTCGCCCTGGCCGCGCCGACCGGGCCCGTGTACCTCGGCGTGCCAACCGACCTGCTCTCGAAGGAGGCCCCGGCCGCGCCGCCGTCGACGGTCGTCGTAGCGGCGCCCGAGCCGCCGGCGCTCGGGCAGGCGGTCGAGCTGCTGAGTGGCGCCGAGCGGCCGCTCATCTGGGCGGGTGGCGGAGCGCTTCGGGCCGGCGCAGGCCCGCTGGTCGGCCAGCTGGCCCGCAAGCTGGCCGCACCGGTGCTTACCACCTACATGGGTCGCGGTCTGCTCCCGCCCGATCACCCCTGCGTAGTGCCGGGTCCGGTGCACTCGCCCGAGGTCGGCGCGCTGTGGGACGAGGCCGACGTGGTGCTGGCCGTCGGCACCGACTTCGACGGGACCAACACTCAGAACTGGAAGCTGCCCGCCCCGCCGGCGCTGATCGCGGTGAACCTCGACGCGACCGAGGCGTCGAAGAACTACCGCGCCGACGTGGCGCTGATCGGCGACGCCTGTGACGTGCTGCAAGAACTGGTTCCGCTCGTGCAGGCCCGCCCCGGCCTCCCGGAGCTCGAGCGCCGCTTGGCCGAGATAGGCGACCAACTCGAAGGCTGGCTGCGTGACGACGAGCCCGCCGCCGCGGACCTGCTCGAGGTCGTGCACCGCGTGCTCCCAGAGGACGCGGTGGTGGTCGTCGACATGTGCATCCCCGGCTACTGGCTGGGCGGCTACTGGCGAGTCCCGGCGCCCCGCAAGCTCGGCTATCCGCTCGGCTGGGGGACGCTCGGGTTCGGGTTCCCGGCCTCGCTCGGCGCCGCGCTGGCCGGCGCCGGCCCGGCCGTGTGCGTGTGCGGCGACGGCGGCTTCATGTACGCGTGTGGCGAGCTCGCCACCGTGGTCCAGGAGAGGATCCCGCTCACGCTCGTGCTGGTCGACGACGGCGGGTACGGCATGCTGCGCTTCGATCAGCTGCTGGCCGGCGAGGAGCCATTCGGCGTCGATCTGTTCACCCCGGACTTCGCCGCGCTGGCCGCGTCGTTCGGCTTGCCCAGCACCCGCGTCGAGGGCTTCGGCCCGGATTTCGAGCGAGCCCTGCGCGAGCACGTCGGGTCGGGTGAGCCGCACGTGATCGTGGTCCGCGCGTCGCTCAAGCCTCCGCCGACCACCGGGCCGCGCTGGTATCGCAAGCTCTGACGCCGTGACGTATTCGATCGTCGCCCGCGATCCGGACACCGGCGAGCTCGGGGTCGCCGTCCAGTCGCACTGGTTCTCGGTCGGCTCGATCGTCACCTGGGCCCGGCCCGGCGTCGGCGCGGTGGCCACCCAGGCCAACGCCGAGGCGGCGTACGGACCCGACGCGCTGACGCTGCTGGCCGACGGCGTGCCGGCACCCGAGGCGCTCGAGCAGCTGGTCGTGGGCGACCCGGGTGGGCCCTCCCGCCAGGTGGCGGTGATCGACGCCGCCGGCCGGATCGGCGTCCACACCGGGCCCGCATGCATCGCCCACGCCGGCCACATCACCGGCCGGGACGCGTCCTGCCAGGCCAACATCATGGCCTCCGAGCGGGTCTGGCCGGCCATGCTAAAGGCGTTCGAGGCGGCGCTCGGCTCGCTCAGCTCCCGCCTGCTGGACGCGCTCGACGCCGCGGAGCGCGAGGGCGGCGATCTCCGCGGCCGCCAGTCCGCAGCGATCCTGGTCGTCCCGGCCGAGGGCGAGCCCTGGCGGACCGTCGTGTCGCTGCGCGTCGAGGACCACCCCGATCCGCTGTCCGAGCTCCGGCGGCTGGTCGCCCTGCAGGGCGCCTACCGGCTGGCCGGCCAGGCTGACGAGCTGCTCAACGCCGGCCGCGAACAGGAGGCTGGGCGCCTGTACGTGCAGGCGAGCGAGCGCGCGCCCACAAACCACGAGTTGCTGTTCTGGGCCGGGCTGGGCACGGTCGCGGCCGGCGACTTCGACCGTGGTGTGGCCATGGTGCGAAGTGCGATCGAGCTTCAGCCGGCCTGGCGCGAGCTGCTCTCGCGGCTGCCGGAGGACCTCGCGCCGGCGGCCCCGGACGTGCTATCGGGGCTCGGCGAGAGCTAAGCCGGCTGCTGCGCTGGCTCCGGCACCTCGCCGCCGCGCTCGCGCCACTCCTTGAGCACCATCAGGGAGGCGTCGACGATCCGGTCCCTGTACATCTTCGAATCGTTGAGCCGCGGGAACTGCGCGTCGGGCACGTCGACCTCGAGGAACTCGCAGAGCGGTTCCCATCCCTCCTGGACGCTCCACACGAGCAGCCGGTCCTCAGGGATGTGGCGCTGGACCTGCTCCTGGTAGCGGACGATCGCCTCGCCGAGTTGCCCGGGCCGAAGCTGGGGACCGGTGAAGATGCCCTGAGCGGCCCACATCCTCGACATCAGCCGGATGTAGTGCCGCCACTCGGGGTCGACGAGCTCCCGGGCCTGCGAGATATGCCCCTGGACTGAGTGGCCGTAGATCGTGTCCCAGATCGTCTCGCGCATGCTCTTCTCCCAGGCTTCGGGGTCGCGCGTGCTGAGCACCACCTTGGCGTCCGGATACGCGTCCGCGAGCTGCCGATAGAAGAACGCTCCCGGCCAGTCGACGGTGGACTCGTGCTCACCGAACAGCTCATCCCAATCCACCTCACCATCCAGAGCCTCTTCCCACTGCTTGGACAGCGGCAGGTTGGTGAGGATGTTGACCATGTGGTAGCAGGGGCCGAAACCGAGCATCTCCAGGGCCACCTTCTGTGACAGCGTGCCGGTGCGAGGCAGTCCGGCGCCGATTACTTTCATGTCCGTCTCCCTTCAGATGTTGTCCCGGCCGTGATCACATAGAAGCCGAGGTGGAGCTCGTCCTTGGTGAGCAGTTCGCGGTGGCGCTCGTGCCACCTGCCGGTCTCCAGGTCCGCGCCGAGCGCGGCGATTGCGCGGTCCACCGCGGCTGAGCTTACCTGCGAGAACACCGAGGTGCCCGCCCGAACCCGCGGGTCGAGGTACGCCTCGGGCCGGCGCCAGTAGGCGCTGTAGAAGCCGTCGGTGCAGTCGTGGGGTACCGGCACCGGGGTGAACTCGACGTTCCCGAGCACCTTTCGAAACTCGTTCTCCCACGTCCCGGGCACCCGGTAGCCGGGGCGGATCAGCTTAAGGAACTCGGGCAGATATTCGGTCGTCAGCCAGAACAGCTCGGCCTCGGCGGGATTGGCGTTGAACAAGACGATCCGCCGGCGCGCCACGCGGCGAAGCTCGGCGAGCCCGCGCCGGCGGTCGCTCCAGTGGTGGTCGCTGAGCACGGCCATCACGGCATCGAACGAGCCA
>JAFAYP010000325.1 GCA_019240305.1 Solirubrobacterales bacterium | reverse complement strand
TCGGCGATCTGCTCGGGCGTGAGACGGTAGAAGTCGGCCGCCGTGCGCACCCAGCCCAGCTTCATGAACAGCTCGACCTGCTTCTCGCCGAGGCCGTCGACGTCCATCGCGCCCGCGAAGTGCTTGAGCAACTGCCAGCGCCGCCCGGGGCAGTCCCGGTTCGGGCAGCGGGTGAACACCGAGTCCTCGGGTTTGACCGTCGGGGTGTGGCAGACCGGGCACTCCCCCGGTGGCCGCGCCGGCGCCGGTCGGTCCTCTCGCTCGGCCACGTGCGGGGCCGGGCTGAGGACCTGGGGGATCACATCGCCGGCCCGCAGCACGATGACATCCTCGCCCTCCCGGATGTCCTTGCGCTGGAGGTCCTCCTCGTTGTGCAGGGTGGCCATCTTCACCGTCACGCCGCCCACGCGCACCGGCTCGAGCATCGCCGCCGGGTGCAGGTCGCCGAACTTGCCGGGAGCCCAGATGATCTGGTGCAGCCGGGTGCGCGCCGTGGTGGGCGGGAACTTCCAGGCGATCGCCCAGCGCGGCTCGCGCCCGACCGATCCCAGTCGGCGCTGCAGCTCGACCTGGTTGACCTTGACCACCACGCCGTCGATTTCGAACTCGAGCGAGCCGCGCCGCTCCTCCCAGGATCGGCACTGCTTGACCACCTCCTCCTCGGTGTGGAGCTTCTGCACATCGGGGTGGACGGGGAAGCGGTGCTCGCGCAGCCACTCGAGTGCGTTCCAATGCGCGCCGAAGCTGATCCCCTCGGTGGTGCCTATCGCGTAGCACCACAGCGACAGAGGCCGCTCGGCCGCCAGCTTCGGATCGAGCTGACGGATCGTCCCGGCCGCCGAGTTGCGCGGGTTCATGAACGTGGACAGGCCGGCCTGAGCGCGGCGCTCGTTGAGCGCGGCGAAGTCCGGCAGCGACATGTAGACCTCGCCTCGCACCTCGACCAGGGCCGGCGGGTCGGGCATCTGGAGGCGCAGCGGGATGGCCGGCATCGTGCGCAGGTTGTGGGTGACGTCCTCGCCGATCTCACCGTTGCCCCGCGTGGCCCCCCGCTCGAACACTCCGTCGCGGTAGATCAGCGAGATGGCCAGGCCATCGATCTTTGGCTCGGCGACGAACTCGAACTTCGGGTCGGTGATCCCCTCCCGCGCCAGGTGGTTGCGCATCCGGTGGATCCAGGCCTGGAGCTCCTCGGCCGAGCGCGCGTTGGCCAGCGAGAGCATCGGCTGCAGGTGGGTGACCTTCTCGAGCTCGGAGACCGGCTCGGGCGCCACCCGCTGGGTGGGCGAGTCCGAGCTGACCAGCTCGGGATGCTCTTCCTCCAGCGCCTTGAGCTCGTTGTAAAGGGCGTCGTACTCGTCATCGCCGATCTCGGGGTCGTCGAGGACGTAGTAGCGGTAGGCGTGGTAGTCAATCGCCCGGCGCAGCTCGGTGACGCGCTCGCTGGGGTCGCCGCCCCGGGGCGGCTTGGTGGCCACGCTCATGAGCGCTCGGTCACCTCGCGGGCGGCCGGCTCGACCAGCCGCTCGAGCTCGTAGCGCTGGAGCACCGAAAGGCCCTCTCGGTCGGTCAGGTCGAAGTGCACGGGCGTCACCGCGATCTTGCCGGCGGCCACCGCGGCCAGATCCGTGCCGGTCTCGCCGGCCTCGTGGCTGGCGTCTCCGTAGATGCGGTATTGCCGCCGCGGGCGGGTGGGATCCAGATCCTCGTCGATCAGCGTCAGCTCATCGCGATAGACCCGCTTGCCCAGGCGCGCAACCTCGACCCCGGTTGGCTGGCTGCCCGGGACGTTGACGTTCAGCAGCGTGCCGTCCGGCAGCGGTAGGCGCTCGAGCTCGGCCACCAGCCGCGCGGTGAACTGCGCCGCCACCTCGAACTCGAACACGTTGCCGACCTTGAAGTCGAGTTCCAGCGCGCGCGACTGCTGCGAGACGGCGATCCCCGGGAGGCCGAGCACGATCGCCTCGAGCGCGGCCGCCACCGTCCCCGAATAGGTGATGTCGTCGCCTAGGTTCGAGCCGTGGTTGATGCCCGAGACGACCAGATCGGCCTGAAACCCGTCGATCAGCCCGAGGTTGGCCAGCCGCACGCAGTCCACCGGCGTGCCGTCGGTGGCGTAGCCGACCGTGCCGTCGCCGAATTCCACCTCACGGACCCACAGCGGCCGCCGGGTCGTGATCGAGCGGGCCATCGCCGAGCGGTTGCCGTCGGGCGCGATCACCGCCAGCTCGACGCCCTCGATCTCCTGGAGCGCGATGCGCAGGGTCTGCAGGCCGGTGGCCTCGATCCCGTCATCGTTGGTGAGCAGCACGCGCATCGGGTCCTCCTGATGCTATCCGCGGCTCCGGCTGAGGCGATCGTACGCACGGGCGATCACCACCGCGATGTAAAACGGGTCACGTTCGAGCTGCTGGCCACTGACCCGGATGACCTCGAGGCCGGCGTCCTTGTGGGTGATGTCCCGCCGATGGTCGCGTTCGAACGCCGGCCGCGGGCGGTGAAAGTCCCCCCCGTCCAGCTCGACGATCAGCCCGACCTCGGGCCAGAAGAAGTCCGCAGTGAAGCCCTCCACGGGATGATTCGTGAGCGGCTCCGGCAGCTTCGCCGCCCGGATCAACCTGAGCAGCGCCTGCTCGCCGCCGGACCGCGTGCGCGACGGGCCGCCCGGCTGGGCAAGGATCCCCCTGACCTGCGCCACGCCGGCGCGGTTGGGCGCCCGGTCGCATGCGGCGAGCAGCTGGCCCTCGTTGAGGATCCGAACCGCGAACGCCTCGGCGATCGCCCGCTCGGCCTCCTGACGGCTCGCGGTGGCGGCATAGTCGATGGCCGTGCGCGCCG
>JAFAYP010000258.1 GCA_019240305.1 Solirubrobacterales bacterium | reverse complement strand
CCGGCGATCGTCAGCCGACGCCGGCACAGGTTCACCGCGTACGCCCGGGTCGGCGGGGGCACGGCGTCCCCCCAGGCGGCGGCCGCCTCGGTGGCTACGCTCAGCACGTGGTCGAGGAGGACGTCGGGATCCTTGGCCTCGGTCAGGCAGCGCACGCCGAACCCGACGTGCCAGCGCTCGTCGCGCTCCACGTTCTCGACGCCCCTGCGTATCCCGGGAAGGGCGCCGTCGTCCAGGTCGTCGAGCAGCGCCCGCTGCCCGGCCGTGAACACGGCCCCCTCGAGCACCATGTGGTAGAGCCGCACGCCGTCGAGGATGCCGGTTCTCCCGGCCGCGAGCTCGGCCGCGACCGCGGGCAGGCGGACCTCGAACAGCTCGAGGAACTCGGCCGGGACGTGCTCGCGCGCCGCGGCGAGCCGCTCGGCCGGCGCCTCTCCCGGCAGCTTGAGCACTTCGGCCGCCACGCGGTCGAAGAACAGTGCGTGGCGGTCCTCGTCGCGACGCTGGAGGAAGAAGATCCACATCATCATCGTGTCGACGTGCTCGGCGCGGTCGGCGAACGGCGTGAGGTGCTCGGCGACGGAGTCCTCCGCGACGCGGAAGCCGGCGAGCAGGGTGGTGAGCCGCTGGCGGCGCTCTTGCGGGAGCCCCGACCAGGCCTCGGCGTCGGGTCCCAGGGCGATGGCCGCGGGCTCCCATTGGAGCCTGGCCACGATCTGTGAGTACGTCGAGAGCCGCGGGAAGATCGACAGCTGGGAGCGATCGGCCAGCGGAACGCTCAGGCCCCCTGCGCCGGCGGGGATGTACGGATCTTGCGCCATCAGACCGGCGCCGGCGGCTTCATCGTTCGGTAGACGAACTCGTCGGTCTGCGCCGACTCCCGCATCGACACCACGTGCTCGTGATGGGCAGAGAACCGGCAGACCGGATCGGTGGCCGCCGCGTCACCGGTCAGGCGGAGCGCCTGACAACGGCAGCCGCCCCAGTCCTGCTCCTGACGCCCGAGCGGACACGAGCGGCACGGCTCCTGCATCCAATTCGTGCCACGAAAGCGCGTGAACGCATCGGACGCGCTCCAGATCCACTCGAGCGGATGCTCGCGGACGTTGGCGAACTGCAGTCCCGGGATCGTCGCCGCTGCCTGGCACGGCAGCACCTCGCCGCCCGGAGTGACGACCATGGCCGTTCGGCCCCAACCACCCATGCACGGCTTGGGGAGATCCTCGTAGTAGTCGGGGAGCACCCACAAGACGTCGACCTTGGGACCGACGCGCTCGCGGAAGCGCGTGACCGCCTCCTCGCCGCGTTGGAGCTGCTCCCGGCTTGGCATCAGCGCCTCCTGGTTGAGTACGGCCCAGCCGTAGTACTGCGTGTTGGCCAGCTCCAGCCGCTGTGCTCCGAGCTCCAATGTCAGATCGAGGATCTCCTCGATGCGACCCAGGTTCTGACGGTGCAGGACGCAGTTGATGGTCAGCGGAAAGTCGAGCTCGCGGGCGGCGTGGGCGGCGGCGATCTTCTTCTCAAAGGACCGATTGCCCGCGATGCGGTCATTCTCCTCGGGATCGGGACTCTGGATCGAGATCTGCACGTGATCTAGCCCGGCCGCCTTCAGCTCCTCCGCGCGCGCCCGCGTGAACAGGGTGCCTGCGGTGATCAGCGACGAGTAGAGGCCGGCCTCGCGCGCTCCCGCGCACAGCGCCACCAGATCGCGCCGGAGCATCGGCTCCCCGCCGGTCAGCGCGAGCTGCAGGACGCCCAGAGCGCGTGCCTGGTCGAAGGTGCTGAGCCATTCATCGGTCCGGAGCTCGTCGCGATACCGGCTCGCGCCGATGTCGACCGGGTTCGAGCAGTAGGGACAGTGCAGCGGGCATTGATAGGACAGCTCGGCGATCAGCGAGTAGGGCCTAGGCGGCGGCATCGACCAGCAGCCCTCGGTCGGCCATCCCGTCGAGCAGCTCGCGAACGTCGTCGCCGAGGTCGACGCCCGCGTAGCGCGCGGCCAGCACGCCGACTATGTCGTCCACCGAGCGCTCTCCGTCGCACAGCTCGAGCACCGC
The DNA here is from genome assembly GCA_019240305.1 of Solirubrobacterales bacterium. Classification (GTDB taxonomy): domain Bacteria; phylum Actinomycetota; class Thermoleophilia; order Solirubrobacterales; family Solirubrobacteraceae; genus Palsa-465. Next base: position 5,290 of record JAFAYP010000258.1, on the reverse strand, counting down.
CGCGGCGCTCGGATTCAGCCGCACCGCTCCCTCCGGGACGAGCAGCAGATGCTCCTCGCGCACCTCGTCGTAGCGCAGTCGCGCGCCGGTGGCCAGGCGGGGACGGGTCACGGCGCCGGGGTGGGTGGGGTACAAATCTGCGAGTCGCCGCGGTCGATGGCGTCCAGCTGCGCCCACAGCACCTCGGTCTTGAACTTCAGGGCCGCCACCGCGGCGAGCTGCTGTTCGCGACTTCGGCACCGCTGCACCACCAGACCCAGCGCGTAGTCCGCGTCGCGCGGCGCCTTGACCAGCCGGGTCCGGAAGTACTCGAGCCCGGCGGGATCGATCCAGTCGTAGTGGCGCTCCATCGCCTCGAGCCTGACCTTGATCGCGGCCGGGCCGAACAGCTCGGTGAGTGATGAGGCGACCGCCTCGATCCACGGACGCTGGCGCGCGAAGTTGACGTACGCATCGACGGCGTAGCGGACTCCCGGAAGGACGCCGCGCTCTGACTCCAGCTCCTGGCGAGAGACGCCGAGTGCCTCGCCGAGACGCAGCCAGGACTCGATCCCGCCGCCCTGCGCCCCGGTGCCATCGTGGTCGATGATCCGCTGGATCCACTTGCGCCGCACCTCTACCTCGGGGCAGTTGGACATGATCGCCGCGTCCTTGAGCGGGATGCACTTCTGGTAGTAGAACCGGTTGGTGACCCACCGCTGCAGCTCCTCGCGTGTCAACGCTCCGTCGTCCATACGGCGGTGAAAGGGGTGCAGGTTGTGGTAGCGCGTACCCTGGGCCCGCAGCTCGGCGATGAACTCATCGGTCACAGCTCGACCTCGAGTCCATCGTAGGCAACCTCCACCCCCGCGCGCAAAACCGCCGCCCGCTCGGGCGAGTCCTCGAGCAGGATCGGGTTGGTGTTGTTGATGTGCACGAGCGCCTTGCGCGGTCGCTCCAGCGCGGCCAGCGCCTCGAGCGTCCCACCCGGTCCTGACAGCGGAAGATGACCCATGTCGCGTGCGCTGCGCGTGGAGATGCCGAGCATGGCCAACTCGTCGTCGCGCCAGAAGGTGCCGTCGATCAGCACCAGATCGCTTGCCGCCAGCCGGGCCAGGACGGCGTCATCGAGGCGGGCCAGGCCCGGGACATAGGTGAGGACGCCGCCGCCGGCGCTGTCGCGGAACACGAACGCGCTCGCCTGAAGCTCGATGCCCGACCCGTCGAGGTAGCGCGGGGCGTCACCGCCCACGGCAAAGGGCTCGACCGTGAGGCTCGAGCCGTGAAGCGCCGACGCGCGGTCGTGCTCGAGCGCCTGCCACTCCAGACCGCAGTAGCGCTCGAGGATAGACAGCACCGGGTAGCCCTGCCTGAGCGCGCGCTCGACTCCCGCCCCGCCGTAGACATGCACCGCAGACGCGGACTCGCGCAGGAGCAGGAGCCCCGCCGTGTGGTCGATCTCGGCGTCGGTCAAAAGGACGCCGGCGATTGGCGACGAGCGGACCCCGTCCTGATGCGGCCCGGTGATCGACTCGAGCTGCTGGCGCGCGTCCGGCGAGGCATTGACGAGAAACCAGTGGCCCTCACCGCCGCGGATGGCCAGCGACGACTGCGTGCGGGGTCGCGCTCGCACGCCCTCGCGGGCCGCCTCACATGTCGGGCAACGACAGTTCCACTGCGGGAATCCTCCGCCGGCGGCGGAGCCGAGGATCCGGATTCGCACGTTTGGCCGAAGCGGTGCGCAGCCTCAGGCGCGGGCCAGAGGCCACGCCAGCTTCAGACTCCTACCGGTGATACAGGTAAGAAGTGACCTCCGAGCACATCTCGATGAACTCAAACTTCGGCTTGCTCCAAGTCATAGGATGCCTCTCCTCTTAGAGTTCAACGTTCTGCGCGCATCTTACACACCGGTTGCAAGTGGCTGAAAAAGCATCCGCACGATGGTCATCGAGGTAACCGAGGCCGGCGCGAGCTCGGTCGGTGCCGACCTCGTGGCGGTCGCGGTGGGTGCGCGGGCCTCGGAACTCGGTGTCCCTGAGCGCGCCGCCGCGGACGCGGATCCAGTGACGACCGTGTACCGGCAGTCAGGCCCCCCGCTTGCCGTGGTCGCGCTCGAACCGGACGTCGAGGGGCTGCGAACGGCCGCGGCAAGAGCCGTCCGGGCGTGCCGAAATGGCGCGATAGTCGCGTGGGCGCTTGACTCCACGCTTCCGCTCACGCTCGAGCAGCAGGTGCGCTCGCTGGCCGAGGGCGCGGTCATCGGCGCCTACGACCATCGCCGGTGGCGCAGTGCAGAGCCGCCACGCGGGGTCGAGCGATTCGTGATCTGCGGGTGCCCTGAGGATCTCGCGCCGGTGGCCGACCGCGCGGCCCTCGTCGCTCGGTGGACGAACACCGCGCGCGAGATGGTCGATGCGCCGGCGAACGTGATGTCACCCGCGAACCTATCCGATCGGGCAGTGAATTTTGCCCACCTGGTCAGTGAAATTGTCGATCCGGTCAGGGCCGGGTTGGGTGCGCTCGCCGCGGTCGGTGGGAGCAGCCCGATCCCGCCGCGTCTGATCGTGCTCCGGCACACTCCACCCGGCGCGCGGGATGCGCCGCGACTGGCGCTCGTAGGCAAGGCGGTCACGTTCGACACCGGCGGCTACTTCCTGAAGCCACAGCACGACATCGTCCGCCAGAAGGCCGACATGGCGGGCGGTGCGGCCGTCGTGGCGGCGCTCGGGGCGATCGCCGAGCTCGGGCTGCCGCTGTCGGTGACCGGGTTCGTGCCGGCGTGCGAGAACATGCTGAGCGGGACGGCCATCAGGCCGACCGATGTGATCACGACCGCGGCAGGCCTGACCGTCGAGGTCAACAATCCCGACGCCGAAGGCCGCCTGATCCTCGCCGACGCCCTGTGGTACGCCCGCCGCGACGGGGCGACGCACGTCGTCGATCTGGCCACGCTCACCGGCGCGATGCGGGCCGGCATGGGCGACCTCTACGCCGGCGTGTTCTCGCCCGACGAGGCGTGGCGCGACACGGTCGTCGACGCCGGCAACGCCAGTGGGGACCTGGCGTGGCCGTGGCCGCTTCATCCGCGCTACCGGCCGCTCATCGACTCGACGGTCGCCGATCTGCGCAACACCGCGGGCAAGAGCTTCGGCTTCCCGATCGTCGCCGCCACGTTCCTGGCCCAGTTCGCGGGCGAGGGGCCGTGGGCGCACGTCGACATGCTGGGCCCGGCATTGCTCGATGAGGATCGCGGCGATGCCTTCGGCCGGGGTGCCTCCGGCTACGGCGTGCGCATGCTCGTCGAGCTGGCCACCCGGCTCAGCGTTAGTCTGAGCCGATGACGCACCGGGACGGCGAGCGGAGAGCCGCGGCCCCGCCCATGCCCGGGCGGATCGTCGACGCCTCGCGGCTCGACCTCGACGCCGCGGAGCGAGCGGCCCATGAGCTCCTGCGCGCGATCGGGGCCGACCTGGATTACCCCGGCCTGGCCGAGACCCCCCGCCGTATCGCCGCCTCGCTGGCTGAGCTGCTCACGCCGGCCGAGTTCACCGCGACGCTGTTTCGCAACGAGCGCTACGACGAGCTGATCCTGGTCCGCGACATCTCATTTCAGTCGCTGTGCATGCATCACCTGCTGCCGTTTCACGGCGTAGCCCACGTGGCGTACCTGCCGGGAGACTGCATCATCGGGATCTCCAAGCTCGCGCGCGTGGTCGAGGCATTTGCCCGTGACCTTCAGCTGCAGGAGCGGATGACCGTGCAGATCGCCGACTGGCTCGAGCAGGAGCTTTCGCCCCGGGGCGTGGGAGTGGTCCTGAGCGCCGAGCACATGTGCATGACGATCCGCGGGATCCGCAAGCCGGGGGCCCGAACCGTGACCTCGGCGGTGCGGGGGAAACTGCGGAGCGACGCGCGGACCCGGGAGGAGTTCTTCAGCCTTGTTGAGCGATGCTGAGCAGGTGCCGCTGATCGAGACCGTGGTCACCACCACAGGTTCGGATGGCGTAGTCAATTGCGCCGCGATGGGCGTGCGGTGGGGCGAAGAGGAGCTGGCGTTCTGGCCGTTCGACGCGACGCGCACCCTGCGAAACCTGCGCCTTCATGGCGAGGCGGTGGTGCATCTGACCGACGACGTGCTGCTGTTCGTGCAGGCGGCGCTGGGTCATCCCCGCCCGGCGATGCGACCGGCCACGGCGATCGCCGGCGCGGTGATCGAGGAAGTCAACGCGTGGCGGGAGGTTGTCGTGACCCAGATCGATGCCGACCCCGACCACCCGAACCGCTCTCGGGTGCGCGCTCGCGTTGTGGCCGCCGGCACCGGCACGCGGCCACCGCTTGGGCTGTGCCGCGCCCGGCACGCGGCCGTCGAGGCGTCGATTCTCGCCTCGCGCCTGAAGTGGCTGGGCGCCGAGCACGTGCAGGCTGAGCTGGCCCGCCTCCAGGAGCTGGTGGACAAGACGGCCGGGCCGCTCGAGCGCGCGGCCATGGACTACGTGCGGCGCCACGTCGCCGAGCGAACGTGACCGAGATCGTGGTCACCGCGCCGGCCAGGCTGCATTTCGGAATCCTCGATCCGGCCGGAACCGGCGCGCGGCGCTTCGGCGGGTGCGGCGTCGCCGTCGAGTCCCCGCGGGTGATTGTCGCGGTCAGGTCCCGGAGCGATCCGGAGGTGACCGGAAGCGGGCCGCAGGGCGAGCGCGCCGCTGCCTTCGCTCGCCGGGCCCAGGCCGCATTCCGCCACCGTGGGGGCATCGAGGTGGACGTCCGAGAGGCGATCCCCCCGCACGCCGGGCTCGGATCCGGCACCAAGCTCGGCTTGGCGGTTGCGCTGGGGGTGGCGGAGCTGGCGGGCGTCTCGGCCGGACCGCAGCAGCTCGCCGATGCCAGCGGACGGGGAGCGAGGTCGAGCGTCGGGTGCTGGACGTTCGCGGCGCCGGGCCTGGTCGTCGAGGCCGGCGTGCGGGACGAGCGGTGGATCAGCCCGCTGGTGGCCCGGCACCCGATGCCCGAACGGTGGCGATGCGTGCTCGCGCTGCCGCGCGAGGGGGAGGGGCTCTCCGGCGATGCCGAGGAGCGCTTCTTTGCGCGGTTGCACGACCGGGGGAGCGAGGAGCCGAGCGTCTGCCGGTTGGTGCTGACCGCGCTGTTGCCGGGGCTGGTAACTGGGAATATCGAGGAGTTCGGCGCCGCGCTCAGCGAGATCCAGCGTGAGATCGGATCGATGTTCGCCGCCCAGCAGCGGGGCGTCTTCCATCCCCGCGCGGCGCCGGTCGTCGAGGCTTTGCACGCGCTCGGGGTCGGGGCGGTCGGG
>JAFAYP010000117.1 GCA_019240305.1 Solirubrobacterales bacterium | reverse complement strand
CCATCGGTCAAGGGCTGCCGGTGGCAGTCGGAGCGGCGATCGCGTGCCCAGACCGGCCGGTGATCGCGCTGGAGGCGGACGGCTCGGCTCAATACACGATCCAGTCGCTCTGGACGATGGCGCGCGAGCAGCTCGATATCACCGTGGTGATCTTCAACAACCGTGGCTACGGGATCCTGGGCGCCGAGCTCGCCCGCCTGGACGAGCCAAGTGCCGGGGAACGCGCCAGATCACTGCTCAACCTGGACAACCCGGACCTTAGGTTCGCCAAGCTCGGCGACGGGTTCGGGGTCCCGTCGCGCCGGGTCGACGGCGCGGAAGAGCTCACCGGTGCGCTCGAAGACGCCCTGGCCGATCCCGGTCCTCATCTGATCGAGGCGGTCCTCCCCGCCGTGTAACGATCCTGATCGGCGGGCTGGCGGCACTAGGCCGCTCGGCTCATGGCACCGCGGATACTGTGCTGCCAGGCGCGTGACTTCGCGACGCGATTCAGGCCGTACTCGATCCCCTGGGCGATCATCTCGAAGTGCTCGACCCGAGCGGTAAGGGGCGGCGACACCGCGACGGAGGTGCCTCCGGGGCGAATGAAGATGCCGGCGGCGCGCGCTCCCAGCGCCACCGCCGCGGTCACGCGGGGTTGGCGATCGCAGATCTCGGGGTTCAGCTGGACGGCGGCCATCGTGCCCACGCCACCCCTGACCTCGGACACCAGCTCGTGGTCGGCCAGCGGCGCGAGAGCGTCGAGGAGCGCCTGCTCGTTTTCGCGTCCGCGCTCGATCAGCCCCTCGCGTTCGAGGATGGCGATGTTGGCCAGTGCTGCGGCGCAGCACGTGGGATGTCCTGAGTACGTGGAGCCGTGTCGGAAGATCGGTCCGCCGGGCTCGCCCCAGAAGGGCTCGGCGACCCGCTCGGAGATGATCACGCCGCCAAGCGGCAGATAACCGCTGGTCACGCCCTTGGCGAACACGATCATGTCCGGCTGCACATTCCAGCGCTCGATACCGAACCACGTGCCCAGACGACCGAACGCGCAGATCACCGCATCGATGATGAGCAGGACCCCGGTGCGCTGGCAGAGCTCAGCAAGGCCCTCGATGTAGCCGGGGCTGGGCGGGTAAACCCCGCCGGCGCCGATCACCGGCTCCATGAACACGGCTGCCACTCGTTCTGGACCGATCCGCTCGAAGGTCTCCTCCATCTCCTCCAGTGAGTTGTGGCGCACCTGAACCGTCTCAGTCAGCTCCCCGAAGCCCTGTCGGTTACTCGGGATGCCGCCAAGCGCGGTTCCCAACCCGTGCGTGCCGTGATAGGCGGCGGTGCGGCTGATCAGGACATTGCGGTCCGGCTGGCCGATCTCCCACCAGTACCGGCGCGCCAGCTTGGCGGCGGTGTCGATCCCGTCGCTCCCGCCGGAGTTGAAGAAGACCTTGGACGGCATCGGCGCCCGCTCCGCCAGCGCGTGCGCCAGCTCCAGCACCGGCGGGTTGGCGAGGTCAAAGAAGGCCGAGCACGCCTCCATACGCTCCATCTGAGCGGCGACGGCGGCCCGGATCTCCGGCCGGCCGTGACCCACGTTGGCGTACCACAGCGCCGCGGTTCCGTCCAGGTAACGGTTGCCGTCGGTGTCCCACACCCAGACGTCCTCCGCGCGCTCCATGACGTGCTCGGACTGACGGACCGAGCCCATGTCTGCGTACGGATGCCAAAACGAGGTCTCAGGAGCCATGGCTTCTGTCCATTGAACGGGCCCCGCGGCTCAACGCTTTTGCGTTCCCCCAGACAAAAGGACCAGCGACCGCGCGGCGTTTATTGGGCATGTTCACGAGCGCCAGCGCCGCGCGCGCGACGTCAAATGGGGCCGACGCCAGCTCGTCCGCGCCCCGCGTCCCCCGCGATCGGCAGAACGACTACACCTCCGAGATGGCCACTGAGCGCCGGGAGTTCCTGCGCGGGCAGACCGGCGCGAGCCTGGAGCACGTCGGACGGTTCTCGTTCGACCCTGGCGTGCTCCCCGGAAACATCGAGAACTTCACCGGCGTAGCCCAGGTGCCGATCGGCGTCGCCGGCCCACTGCGGGTGAACGGCGAGCACGCCCGCGGAGACTTCTACGTGCCGCTGGCCACCACCGAAGGCTCGCTGGTCGCCAGCTACAACCGCGGCATGCGAGTGCTCCGCGAATGTGGGGGCGTCAAGACGACGGTGGTCGAGGACAGCATGCAGCGGGCTCCCGTGTTCATGTTCGACGATGCCATGGAAGCGCGCGAGTTCGGCGCGTGGATCGAGCAGCACGAGGACGAGATCAGAGTCGCCGCGGAGGCGACCACGCGCTCGGGCAAGCTGACCTACATCGGCCAGTACCAGGTCGGTCCGCTGCTCTACCTACGGGTCAACTTCACGACGGGCGACGCGGCCGGTCAGAACATGACCGCAAAGGCGACGCAGGCGGCCTGTGAGTGGATGAAGGCCAACTACCCAGGCGGCGCGGAGTACCGGCTGACCGGGGCGATCGACACCGACAAGAAGCACTCGCACATCAACACGCTGCTAACCCGCGGCAAGCGCGTGGTCGCCGAGGCCGTGATCAGGAACGAGGTGCTGCAACGCCAGCTGGGCGTCGACACCCAATCGCTTTACGACTATCGCCAGGTCCACACGCTCGGTGCCTTTCTCGCTGGCTCGGCCTCCAACAGCGCTCACGCCGCCAACGGCATCACGGCGATCTTCATCGCGACCGGCCAGGACGCCGCCAACATTGCCGAGTCACAGGCGGCGATCGCTTACGCGCGACTGCTTCGGAACGGTGACTACTACTGGTCGATCACGCTGACCAGCCTGATTGTCGGCACCTATGGCGGCGGCACCGCCCTGCCCACGCAGCGCGAGTGCCTCGAGCTGCTCGGCTGCTACGGCACGGGCAAGGCGCACAAGCTCGCCGAGATCTGCGCCGGGACCGTGTTGGCCGGGGAGATCTCGCTCACCTCGGCGGTCGTCAGTGAGACCTGGGTCAACAGCCACGAGCGTTTCGGTCGCAACCGCGACGCGGATCCGGGCGCCAACCCCGGCCTGCAAGCCGTCCGCTGAGCTAAGCAGCCTGCTCGACGAACCGCTCGCGCAGGGCGGTCTTCTTGAACTTGCCGGTTGCGGTCCGCGGGATCGCCTCGACGAACTCGATCCGTTCCGGCAGCTGCCACTTGGCAAACCCGCTGCCGAGGTGCTCGCGGAGCTCTTCAGGGCTCGCCTGCATTCCGTCTCGGAGCACGACAGCCGCCAGCGGCCGCTCGCCCCACCGCTCGTCCGGAATCGCAATCACCGCCGCCTCCGCGACGGCGCCGTGAGCCATCAGTTCGTTCTCGAGATCGACCGAGGAAATCCATTCCCCACCGGATTTGACGAGGTCCTTGGCTCGGTCGCAGATGCGCATGGAGCCGCGCTCGTTGATGCGCACGACGTCGCCGGTGCGGAACCAGCCGTCATCGGTGAACTTGTCGGCGCCGGTTCCGCGATGGTAAGCAGCCGCGACCCACGGGCCGCGGATCTCGAGCTCGCCCATCGTCTGGTCATCCCAGGGGATCAGCGCGCCGTCGTCGTCGCGAGCGCGGATCTCGATCAACGGGATCGGGGTTCCCTGGCGAGCGCGGTACTCGTACTGCTCGCGTGGGTCAAGGGTCTCGAGCTCGGCCGGCAGCTTCGATACGGTGCCGAGCGGTGAGGTCTCGGTCATGCCCCAACCCTGGATGATCGCCAAGCCGTGACGCTCGAAGCCCGCGATCAGACTGACGGGCACCGCTGCACCACCAAGGTTGACCTGCGCCAGGGACCCGAGGTCCCACCGGTCGGGTTCTGCATCGACCGCCTGCAAGACCGACATCCACACCGTCGGGACCCCGGCGGTGAAAGTCACGTGCTCGCCCTCGAGCAGGTCCAGCACGCTGACGGGATCCAGCCGAGGGCCGGGCAGCACCAACTTCGCGCCCGTCAACGCAGCTGTGTACGGCAGGTTCCAGCCGTTGACGTGAAACATCGGAACGGCGGGCAAGATCACATCGCGTGAGCTGATCCCGAGCGCATCCGGGAGGGCGAAGACAAGCGAGTGGAGCACCAGCGCCCGATGCGAGTAGACCACGCCCTTCGGCCGACCAGTCGTTCCCGACGTGTAACACATCGCAGCAGCCTGCCGCTCGTCGATCGCCGGCCAGCTCAGGGGCTCGCAGTCCGCGATCAGCGACTCATACTCGATCGCTCCAGCCGGTAGAGAGCCGGAGTCCGAGACGACAATCACCTGCTCGAAGTCGTAGTCGATCGACTCCAGGACCTGGACCAGCGACTCGTCGACGACGATCACGCGATCCTCGGCATCGGCCGCGATGTAGCTCAGATCGTCCGCGCTCAGGCGCGGGTTGAGCGTGTGGATCACCGCGCCCATCAGCGGGATCGCGAAGTACAGCTCAAGGTGCTCGGTCTGGTTCCAGAGCAGCGTCGCGACCCGGTCGCCGTCCTCGATACCGAGAGCGGCGAGTCCGCTGGCGAGCCGCCGGGCGCGCCCGGCGCACTCGCCCATGGTGGTGCGACGCACGGAGCCATCGGGACGACGTGAGACGACCGGCGAGGCCGAGCTCAGCCGCTCTGCCCGCTCGACCAGCACCTTAAGCGACAGCTGGAAGTCGTCCATCATCAGACCGTTCATGGCTTGTCCCGCTTTCTGAAGTACTCCGTCTGATTCAACGCTGTGGGCACCGGTCGGCTTCCGATGCGAAGCGATGCGCCGGCGAGCTCACCCGGCGACGGATTCGAGCTCTGCCGAAGCGATGACCCGGTCAGCCCTGCCTGCCGGCGCCTCGTGGCCGATGGCGCCCGCGAGGACCGCCGTGGCCAGCAGCATCCAGCCCGCAAGCTCGGCGCCGTGCTTGACGATGCCGGTGATCTGATACCCCCAGGTGAAATCGCTCGCGGTGCTCGCATCCGCGGCCAGCCCCACCTTGTGCAACAGCAACGATGCTGCCATCAGCACGAAGCCGGCCCACACAACGGTTCGCGCAGCGCGCGGATCGCGCCACGTCAGCCAGCAGAGCAGCCCGAACACACCGACCAGCGGGACTGCGAGCGCCGTGGCGTTGAAACTCGTCAGACCCCGCACAAGCACTAGGGCCGCCACGAGCGCTCCCAGCGCGAACCATGCGGGACGGTGGCGCTCGGTGACCCTGCCGCGCCACACGCTCGCCGCGGCGACTGCGACCTGCGCGAACAGGCTTGCCAGCCCGAAGACGCTGTCTCGCTTGTCCGCGTTGAGCGCCCGGCTGAGGTTCAGGAGCTTGAAGTCGATCACCTGGCTCACCGCGTGCAGCGCGACCATCACGACGGCGGCCAGGATGCCGATCAAAATGAGCCGCTTCATCGGGTCGGTGGCGCGGGAGATGAAGGGCCACCCGGCCGCCGGGCGGCGTGGGTCGTGTGTCGACTGATCCATCACGCGAGAGGGTGCCAAATCGTCACGACTCCGGCCCTGGTCTAAAGCCCAGATTGGGGCTCCCCCACCCGCCGGGTTCCGGTCCCGAGCCGCAGGCCAATACGCGGGCGTGGTACCCGACGGTCACGTAGCTGACCTCATCGCCAGCCAGCAAAAGCGGACGAGTCGAGGTCCCGTTGCTAGGTAGGTTGCAACCTAACGAACGAGGTGTGATGCGGAGCTCCCCAGAGGCGCCCTGCTCGCAGGACGGCGAGATCACTGCATCGATGAGGTCAGATGAGCGCATCCGGTATGGCGGTGCATGGATGTCGGCGGCAAGTGCGCTGCCGCTCAACGGAGACGCCATTCGCCCCCGGCCGGTGGCGCGTCTCATCGCCGCGGCTGCGCGGCGGCCTCGATCCCTCGCCGCGTTGCTCGCCCTGCTGGTCCGCACCCCAACCGAACGCATTCCGCTCTCTGGTTCGACTGCCGGTCAAGCCCTCGATGCGTACTTCAAGCAGCGGTCGATGGGGATCGTCCCCCGCAAGCGGTTTTGCCGGGGCGTACTAGTCCTGCCACCAGATCACGCGGTCTATCTGCGGGGTCGCCGTCGCCAGGCGCTGCGAACGAATCTCCGGCGGGCCAGCACCGCCGGCATTTACTGCGAGGTGGTCAGCAATCGGCAGCGCGGCCTCGACGAGACCCTGCAGCTGCTGCAACGGCGATGGGGCGAGGCGACGCTCGTGGCGCGGGTGGGCGCTGTTGACTCGTTCCTCGCGCGCTCGGACGTGACAGTGGCCGTCGCCCGCGACGAGCAGCGTCGCCCGCTGGCGATGGCAGCCGTGCTCATCGACAACGAGGTTTGCCTGATCAAATTCGCCGCCGCGACAAGCCACGAGGCGAGGTGGGCCCTTCACGACTACATCGTCCGTGTCCTGATCGGCCGACGCGTTCGATACCTGATGGCGGACGGCGGGGGGCCCTTCGGCGCGCTCGGATTCACATCGAACGTTCAGCACTACCAGCACCTGCTCGGCTACGAGCTGCGTCACATTACCCCGCGTCGGGCGCGTCCCATGAAGCGCCGGTGGTTGCTGGCCGCATCGCTGATCGTGGTGGCCGCCGTTGCGGCGCTGATCGGGCCCTGATGGGCACGGTTACTCGGATCGCCTCCCGCCGCCGCGCGACGGCCGCCGCGGCCCGCCAGGGTGGCGTCGAAACCGGCCCGCGGGTACCCAGCGTTGCGACGGGGCTGTTCGTGCTCGCGACGGTCGCTTTCGGGCTCGTGCTCGCGAGCAACCTGATCTCGCTGGGCCTGGACCAGCTCAGGACGACGCTGATCAACGCCAACTGGGAATTCAGCTGGTCCCATGAGGTGGACACTGTGCTCCTTGCCATTGGCACGGGCGTGAGCGTCGTTGGCGCACGCGCATCGACTGCGCACCGCCGGCTTTGGCTGACCACGGCGATGATCCTCGCCGTGTTCTTCCTGGACGAGGCTTCTGCTCTGCACGGCCAGATCGGGAACCTGGACAAGCTGCTGTATGTCCCCATCCTGGTCGCGCTTGTGCTCTGCGTCCGGCGCCTAACCGACCGCACGCCGGAACGCATGCTCGTCACCTACGGCTTGACGACGCTTTTCTTCGCGTTCGCGATGCACGTCGCCGGGTTGCACCTGATCAGGCCGATTGGCTACACGACCTACGTCTACCAGACGGCGGTGGGGTTCAAGGAGGGGGCCGAGCTGGCCGGATTGATCCTCATCGTCGCCGCGCTGTGGCGGCGCGCCGCTGCGGATCGCACTAGCCGGGCTTCTTGATCAGGCCGAACCTGCCGCGCTGATCGTCGGAGCTGCAGACGATCGCCGGTGGGTTACCGAAGGCACCGATCGACTCCTCAAAGGCGATCGTTCCGTGGATGTCATCGGCGAGCATCACGCCACCGGGTCGTAGTGCGCTCCACGCCGCGCAGAGTTCAAACGAGATGTTTCGCCGCGTGTGACGGCTGTCGTGAACGAACACGTCGATCGTTCCGAGTTCGCGCAGCAGGCCCGGAAGGCGGCGGCGGCTCGAGCCCTCGATCAATGTCCAGCGTGTCCTCAGCTCTGCGGTCACGGCGGCCGCGCGTTCGTTGACAAGTCGTTCCTGAGCGAGCGGCGGCGGCAGATCGATGCTGTACAGCCGCCCGAAGCCGTTGGCCTCCAGCGCCTCCAGCAGCACGCGCGTCGTGAGCCCGCGGGCCACACCCGTCTCGACCACGATCTCCGGCCGCTGGTGGCGCGTGACGCACCAGGCCGCGCGCGCGAGCCCAGCATCGCCGTCGTCCCAACCCGAGAACGAGCCGCGCCCCACGCTCAGACCTTTTCCTCGAAGGCCAGCGACCACCTCGTTCCAGAGCGGATCGAACCCGGTCACCTCCTGGCAGGTCCACTCCACGCCGAGCATCGCGTGCAGCGAAGCCGGCCAGTCGCCGTCCGGTGCCAGCGAGCTCGACTTGGTCCAGCGCGCGCCCTCATCCGCGATCTTTTCACGGATGCGCTCGACCCCCTCTGCGGGCTCTCGCATCACGACTGCCGCCGCGCGGGCCAGACGCTCCAGGCGGCGAGCAGGGGGTGACTTAAGCGTTGGGACCGGAACGCGCTCGCTCATCTCGCGGAGCGTAACGCGCGGCCAGTGCGGTGCCTAGGGCGTTTATTGCTTCTGTCGCGCGACCGCTTGCGCCAGGCGCGATCCGCCGTACCAGCTGCCCGACACGAATCGCATGATCGGGCCAAAGCTGCGAGCCGCGGGAGCGCCAAGGAAATGCAGGCTCGGAACCGAGCTCTCGAAGCCCTTGCGCAAGACGGGATAACCGTCCTCGACCTTCAGATCGTCGAGCACGCCTTGGCTCAGAAACGGGTAGCGCCCGACGTTCACCTTGTAGCCGGTCCCGAACATCAGGTGATCGACCGTCCGCGTCGTGCCGTCGGACAGCGTCAGCTCGAGCCCGCTCCCCGCGGCCTCGGCACGGGTCACCTGGGTCGCCTTGGTCAGGCTCACGCCGTCCACGCGTACCTTGACGAAATAGGAGCACGCCGGCCGGATCGCGCGCTGGGCAATCCTGTCCTGGGTCTCACGCGGGAGCCGCGTGAACACCGCGGGTGTAGCGACGAGTCGGCTGTACCAGAGCGGGCCCACATCGGTCGGGGCATAGACGATCTTCCCGAGGCGGCCCATGAAGTGAATCGGCGACCATGAGCGCAGCCACACGAACTCGGACCCCCGGGCGATCAGCTCCACTTCCGCGCCGCGCTCGTTCATCAGGACGGCAGACTCGAACGCGCTCTGCCCGCCGCCGACCACGGCAACTCGCTGACCCGCGAACCGCGACAGGTCGTCGTGATGCCCCGTATGGGAGACGAGGTCCGGCGGGAGATGATCGAATCCACCAGGGAGATTCTCGAACGCTGCGATACCGCACGCAACGACGACGCGCCGCGCCGTGAAGATCTCGCCGTCCTCGAGCTCCAACGCAAACCCACGGCCATCGCGTGACACGCAACTCACCCTGCGCGTATCCACGTCGGGCACGGCGTTGCGCTGGACCCACGACCCATAGTCGATGAACCGCCGAAGCGATACCGGATGACCGAACTCCTCGCCGATCTCCGCCATGTAGCTGGCGAGCGAAAACGGTCCCACCGGCTCGATCATGTTCGTTGCGCTCATGTTCGAGCGCAACCGCATGCCTTGAGGCATGCCGCGCCAAAACGACATCGGAGCCCCGAACACCTGCACGGCGACCCCTGTGCGGCGGAGATGGACAGCGGCCGACAACCCGTGTGGGCCGGCGCCGATGACGGCCACCTCGAGGTCAGGCGAATCGCCCCCGCGAGGTCTGGATCCGTTGACGAAGTCCGTCAGGCGTGTCCCAGATTCGGTCATCACTTCCTCCACGATCAACTCAGATACCTCTCTTGATAGCGAGATAGGGCAACAGGGCCAGCTCCGCGAACCCTGGACGCAGGTCGTCCGGGCTGAACACCGATTCGACGTCGAATACGCGCAGCGATCGCAAGTAGGCCGCCCAGTCGAGCCGGCGGCGCGCCAGCTCGATGGCGGCCGTCGGAAGGTCGGTAGCGAGCCGGATCCAGGAGATGCCGGGACGGGCTTCGACGCCGCTCGGAACCGGAAGTCCGATCAGGTCCGCATATAGGAGATATGGGAAATCAACGCCTGCGCGCTGCCCGAGGCTGTGGTAGCCCCACGTCCGGGCGTTGACGTCGAGGAGCTTGGTCGATCCGTCCCGCTGGTCGTACTTGTACTCGAGCTCGACGAGGCCGTAGTAGCCAATCGAGCGCAGGAAGCGAATCGACATCTCTTCCACCTCGGGAGCCTCGATCGTGCGCACGAACGTGCTGGCTCGGCCGAAGTCGACCGGGTGCTGTCGCAGGCGCTTGACCACCATGCTCGCGAGCGGGGCATCGTCCTTGAACATCGCGCAGTACCCGAGCTGCGTATCGCCGTCGCCCGGCACCAGCTCCTGTACTACGACCTCCTCGGTGCCGACGATGGCCGCTGCCGCGCGGAAGCGCTGGCGGAGCTCATCGCGGCTGTTGGCCTGCCACGCCTTGCATCCGGTCGCGTAGAAGAAGTGCTCCTTGACGGCCGGCTTGATCACGTAAGGCGGCTCGCCATCGACCGTCTCGAGTTCGTCCTCGCTCGAGACGTGCCAGGTGTGTGGGGTGGGAATGCCCAGCTCGGCGGCGCGATCGTAGGTGTTCCGCTTGTCCCAGGCCCATTGCGTGACCGACCAGTCGGGGGTCGGGATGCGGAAGTGCCTGAGCAGCTCCGCGCGATGGCGGGAGAGGGCGGCGACGGTCTCCTCGCGCGTGGGATAGACGACCCATCCTTCGACGTCTCGACGCCATGCGACGGTCATCAATGCCTTCATCGTCTGCTCGTCAGTGCGCAGGTCACGGAACCGGTACGAGCCGGCGGCATAGCGCGAATGGCGACTGATCGAGTGCTCGTCGTCGAGCACGATAACTTCGACCCCGCGACGCCCGAGGCTACGCACGATGCCCAGGCCCTGGTAGTCGCCACCGATGACGATCGCTCCAGGGGCGCGGCTCACCAGCTTCCCCTCGCGAACATCACCCGTCCCGCCTGAGCGGCCGGCCCCACGATGCGCCATCCCGATCCGTCGTGCTCGAGGCGCGAGGCCGACCGGCAGCGCCACCACGCGCTGACCTCGCGAGGAAGTGCGTGCCAGGCGGCGGGATCATCCGCGTAGCGGTCCAGGAATCGGGCGTAGGCCCCGAAGATCGTCTGGTCGATCAGATAATCGGGATGAGTGTCGATCATCGCCATGCCCCCGTTCGCGCGTAGGAACTCGGCCTTGGTCACCCATACCGTTTCGTCGACGTGGCCGAGGATCACGAACAGCGTGTGATCCTGCGGCAGCGTGATCGGCAGTTCGACGAGTTCGCCGTTGAAGAACGGCAGCCAGCTGCAGCAGCCACCATTCTGCGGTTCGAACGGGTCCATGTCCGGCGATGAGGAGTCGTAGTCGAAGGTGAGTGAGCGCATCCAGTCGTGGTGGCGGTGCAGTGCCGCGGAACGAAACCCGATCGCGTTCCACCGATCGGCGGCTTCACAGGCGATCGGAAGACGGCGCTGCCAGGTCGACCACGACCTGAGATCCCGTCCGTCGTGATAGATGCCGTGAACACCGACCTCGAAGCCGGCGTCGATCAGCTCAGAGACACGAGCTGGATCGATCTCATAGCGCCTCGGCACGAGATTCCAGGACGACCGCACACCGTGTGCCTGCTCGAGCTCGACCACCGGACCGACCGAGGCGAGGCCCTCAGCCTGCTCGACATCGTGGGTCAGGACCAGCGCCCACGTGTGGCCGTTCGGCCACGGCGCGATGTACGGGATCGGCTCGTTCGCGATGTCGGCAAGCACCGAGAACATGAACTGGAAGAAGTCATGCAGGCACGTCTCGATCGGCCAGCGGGGAAAGGCGAACCGCCCCTGTAGCCGCGCGAACCGACGCCGGAGCCAGATCTGCACCGGGCGCGGAAGCAGCGGCCGCACGCGGTAATAGCCGATCATCAATGCGCGCCGAAGCCTGCGCAGGTGCTGTCCTCTCGCCGCCTGCAGATACTGCTCGGACCAGAAGCTCTCCACGACGTCGTTCGGGTCGAAGGGCAGAAAAACGCTGCCGTCCTCCGCTCGCCAGATCGACGCGATTGGCGCGCCGTCGAGTGACATGAGCCTCCACGCGCGCTCCCAGTTGCCGCCGTAGGCCTGCAGCAATGGTTCAACCGTCTCGTCCCTGAGCAGCCGCGTGAATACTGGGATCGGGGTCAGACGGTCGACACCGAGCAGCGTCGTATGGACCACCGGTCCATCCAAGTCCCGCTTCCACAGCAGCGCCGGCCCCCCCGGCGAGGGACGTAGCTTCTCGAGCTCGCCGCCCAGGTCCGGGTCGACCTCGTAGGGCACCCGGAAGTGCTCCAGAACCGTCAGGGAGCTGGAGGAACAGAACAGGGTCGTGGCCGAAGCCTCGTTCAGCCGCCCGACACTTTCATCAAGTGCGGTCACCGCCCGGCGCCCCTTGGTTCACCGAGCCGGCTATGTATGCATCCATCCATTGTCACCCCCCAAACTAGGCCCCTAGCCTTGCCCTACCAACGACCGTTCGGGTAGAAGGTTTCCGATTTATGACCACGCTCCTACCCGTCCGGCCAGTGTGCCCTCCGATCCGGGACCGCGGACGGCGCCACCCCGGATACCATCGGCATCGTCGTTCGCCTAAACCCCCGGCTTGGGGTGCGTGACGCCTATCTAACGAGTTCGGGGTCCACGCGCTCGCCGGCGGTGGCGATGCTGGCCTAACGTTCAGGCGGGCGTTCCAGAGACAGGACCATGGACGGGCGAAACCGTGCTGCGCGCGATCTAGAGTCGCCGATCGCCATGGGAAGAACGGACGCCCCAAAAAAGATCCTCCTCGTCGCGTGCCCCGGCGGCCATATCCTCCAGATGCTCGCGCTCAAGCCGGCCTGGGAGGACCTGGAGACCCGCTGGGTGACGCTCGAGGCGGCTGACACGAAGTACCTTCTGAAGCCCGAGAGCCGCGTGTTCGCACATGGGCCGACGGCGCGGAACATCCCGAACTTCTTCCGCAATCTCCGCCTCGCGTGGAAGATGGTCCGCGGCTACAGGCCCGACGTGATCCTCTCTACGGGCGCGGCGCTGGCGGTTCCCTTCTTCCTGGTCGGCCGGGTACTCGGCGTCCGGCTCGTGTACGTGGAGAGCTTCACTCGGGTCGAACGTCCGGCCCTGACGGGACGGCTTGTGTATCCACTGGCCGACGCGTTCTTCGTCCAATGGCCGACCAGCTCACACCCACGGCGGGCGATTTACGCCGGGAGCGTCGTATGATCTTCGCGACGTGCGGTTCGAGCCCGATTGCGTTCGACCGCATGATGCGCGCCCTCGAGGTTCTGCCGGCGGAGGAGCTGATCGTTCAGCACGGGCCCTCTCCCGCGCCGCCGTGCGCCGAGGCCTACCCATTTCTGCCGTTTGGCCGGATGGTCGAATTGATGGAGCAGGTGGACATCGTCGTGAGCCACGCAGGCGTCGGCAGCATCATGTGTGCCCTGCAGGCGGGTCACGTGCCAATCGTGTTCCCCCGCCTGAAACGCCATTCGGAAACGGTTGACGATCACCAAGCCGAGCTGGCCTCGGCTCTGTCGGTCCGGGGTACGGTCCTCGTCGCTACCACGCAACAGGAGCTCTTCGACGCAGTGCAGACAGTGCCGCCGCGAACTGCTCAGGTCTCACTCACCTCCAGTCTGCCTCGAGCCGTACGCGCGGCAATCTGGGGCCAGGACATCGAGGCGCGCGGACCTGATTCCGGCCTGCTGCTTTCTGGGCATCCGGACGGTCGGTGACGCCCATGTTCGAAGCGCGAGAACCGCGCCGGCGCTCTCGTTAGTTGGGCGTGCCGAACATGATGATGAGACACGCAGGCAAGCTGAGGTCACTCGTTCCGCAAGCAGCGCGCGAGAGGATGTACGAGTGGCATCCGGGGCGCGCCCGTCGCTGGCGCCGGTTCCCTGGACTGGAGCGAATCGCGCCGGGCGGTCGCGCCGTCCTCACGTTCGACGACGGGCCCGATCCGGAGGCCACCCCAGCGGTACTCAACGCGCTCGATCTTGCCGACGTGCACGCCACCTTCTTTGTGCTCGGCAGCCGACTGGTCGCGCATCCCGAACTGGCGCACGAGGTCGTAGCCCGCGGCCATGAGATCGGGCTTCACGGCTACGACCATCACCGCCACGATCGGATCGCCAGCGCCTTGAGCCGCAGCGATCTGGCTCGGGGCTTCGCCGCGATCGAAGACTTCCTCGGGATCCGCTGCCGCTGGTACCGGCCGCCGTACGGCAAGATGTCGACGGCCTCCGCCGACGTGTGCCGGGAGCTTGGCATGACGCCGGTCTACTGGTCGGCCTGGGGCTTGGACTGGGAGGACGTGGGCGCAGAGCGGATCGCGCAGGTCGTGAGCGAGCAGCTCGACGACGGCGGGATCGTTCTCCTGCACGATTCCGCGCGCTTCGCTCGCCGCCCCAGTGCGCATCCGACGGCGCAGGCGATACCCGCGATCGTGCGCCGCGCGCAAGAGGCGAGCCTTTCGTTAGTTGCCCTGCGAGACGTTGCCGGAGTCCGGCAGGAGGTTGTGGTGTGACCCAGGTGATTTGCGACCCGCCGGCGAACGTGGAAGGCGACAGCACGCTGGCGCCCACCGCCACGTCAGCGACCAGGCCCAGGGCCCTGGTGTATTCCACCGGGCCGCTCGGCGAGCGCCTGGCCGGCCCGGAGATCCGCGCGCTCCAGTTCGCGCACGCGCTGAGCTCGGACTATGAGGTGACCCTCATGGCCCAGGGGGCGGATCACGGCGAGCGGGACGGCTTCCGGGTCGTGCCATCCACTCGTAGGCTGCTCATCAGCGAGGCCAAGCGGAGCGACGTGGTCATCTCGCCCTGCCTGCCGCCGTACCTGCTGATGTTGAAGAAGGCGCTCGGGTTCGTGGCGATCTCTGACAAGTACGACCCGTACGAGGTCGAGCTCGTCGCGCTGGAGTCCGAGCGACATGATCACGAGCTGCGCGTGCGGTCGCTTTCGCTGGCGGTCGACCTGCGATGCGCGGACGCCGTCCTCTGCGCCGCCGAACAGCAGCGCGAGAATCTCGTTGCCGCCGCTCGCCGGGTGGATCAATCGGGTCGCGCTCAGCCTCTCGAGCCGGTCGTGGTCCCGTTCGGTATCCCCGACCCGCCCCCGGTGTCCGGCCGGCGTCCCCTCCGCGAGAGGTTCCCGGAGATCCGCGACACCGACACCGTGGTGCTGTGGTGGGGTGCGGTCTGGAAGTGGCTCGATGCCGAGACGCCGATCCGCGCCTTCGCGGAGCTGGCGTCCGCGCGCCCGGACCTGAAGTTCGTCATCACGGCGGGCGCGCCGCCGAGCGCGAACAACCAGCGTTTCGAGGGGGTCACGGACGCTCGCAAGCTCGCCCGGCAGCTCGGGGTGCTGGGTCACAACGTGCTGTTTCTCGACGAGTGGATTCCCTACGAGCAGCGGTGGGATTATCTCCGCGAGGCGGACGTCGGTCTGACTCTGCACCGTTTCTCGGCCGAGGCTGCGCTCGCGGCCCGCTCGCGCTACATGGATTACCTCTCGGCCGAGCTGCCTTGCATCTTGGGCCGTGGTGACCAGACGGCGTCCGAGTTTGAGGCGGCGGGATTCGCCACGCTCCTCGACCAGCCGGAACCGACGCAGCTCGCTCAGACGATCGTCGAGCTTGCTGACGATCCAGCCCGCCTCGCGACGGCCGCCGCGGCCGGCAGACGGCTCGCCGCCGATCGACACCTGAGTACAACGGCCGCCAAGCTGCGCTCGGCGGTGGCGTTCGCTTCAGCCGGACACGCCGCCTGGCGTTCGGATGCAAGCGGCTTGACCGTCGGCAAGTCCGCTGCGGTCTACTACGCGTACAAGCTGGCCGATCGGCTCCGCGCCTAACCCGGCACGCGCACCATCGCTGCCGCGGACGACGCGATCCGAGGACGACGGCCCTGCACGGCCAGCAGTGCTAGCTGGAGGGGAGCTGAGCGGCGGCCACCGTGGTCGGGGCCCGCTTCGTCAACGCGTCGATCAGCCGCTGGCGGAGCTCCCGCCGGGTGAAGCGCCGATACTCGGGATCGTGCACTCGCTGGCGACGGCGCGCGAACGCCCGGACATAGCCGAAGGCGTAAGCCGCACCCTGCAGCCCGCGCGGTCGTCGAGCCGCCAGCTTCACGGTCCGCATGGCTACCCACAGGGGCGAATAGTGCGTGATGTACGCGCACTCACCGAGGCGAGTCACACCGCGGAGCGCGCCGTCGGCGCTGCCCCAGGGACGGTTGTGTACGGACACGAGATCCTCGAAGCTGGTCGTGCGAAAGCCGCGCATCCGGGCGTAGGTCTCGTCGATGGTGTCCCATCCCAGCCTCTCCTGGACCCCGCCGATCGACTCGAAGCAAGTGCGCGTATAGCACTTGAGAGCCCCATGGACGTGGTGACGCGGGATCGCGATGCGGCGAAATCCGTCCGGTAGCGGCTCGACCAGGACCCCGCCGGCGAGCCCGAGTCGCGGATCGGCGGCGAAGCGCTCGACCAGCTCGCGCAGGTAGTTCGGCGCGAGCTCGATGTCGCCGTCGAGCTTCATCACATGCGTGTAGTCACGCCAGTCGGCCATCGCGAGCCCGAGGTTGAAGTTCCTCGGGGCGGCGGCGCGCGCGAGGCGATCGCGCGCCCCTGCATGCGGGGCGCGGGCGCCGAGGGCGTGGACCTCCATGAACGGCACCTCCTCCGCCAGCGCTTCGAGCAACTCTCGGGTCCCGTCCGTCGAGTTGTCGTCCAGCACGATCCAGCGCGCCGGGCGCAGCTCCTGGGCAGCCACCGATCGAACGACTCGCTCGATATGCACCGCCTCGTTGCGAACGGGCGAGATGATGAGGATCTCGGCGGCCACGAGCTCTACGCTGCGTTCGCGAGCATCGCCGGGCTAGGAGAGCTGTCGATGAACTCCCGATGCCACAACTCGAACATGAAGAGGGCCCAGAGCGGATTGGTCTGGGCGCCGTCTCCGGCCGAGTGGCGATCGAGCATCGACCGCACGGCCGAGGGTTTGAAGTACCCGCGATCGAGCGTTCCCGGATCGAGCAGCACGTCGCGGGCCAGGTCGCGAAGGTCATTGCGGAACCAGTCACCGATCGGGACCGTGAACCCCTGCTTGGGACGGTCGAGGATGTCGTCGGGGACCCAACCGCGCAGTGCTTGCCGGAAGATCCACTTCTTCTCGG
>JAFAYP010000006.1 GCA_019240305.1 Solirubrobacterales bacterium | reverse complement strand
CCTGGACCTGGCAGGACGCCGCCCAAGCCACCTGGCAGGTGTACTGCGAGGCGGTCGCGGAAACCGGCATCTGCCAGATCGCCCGACCGAAACATCGGGCGGCCGCGCTGGTTAAAGACGCGTGACGTTGATCCACCGTCGCAGGCTGCGCGCGGCGGGCGCGCGGCTCCTGGCTGCGCTTGCGCTCGGCCTCGGCCTCGTCCTCGTTCTCGGCCTGGCGGGGAGCGCGCAGGCCGCCCCCGTGCTGATCATGGGCCCCGGCGGTCACGTCACCGCCAGCCAGGACCCGTTCGTGCCCGCCGGCGTGCCGACCCCGGCGCCCAACATGACCGCCTCCGAGCAGGCCACCCGCGCCCATGTCGCCCGCGCCCACGCCGCCCGCGCCCGAAGGCCCCCCAAGTCCCTTCAGAAGACGGTGCGCAGCGAGCTGAGCCGCCTGCTCAAGGCCCACTCGATCACCTCCGGCCAGTACGCCGCGGACAGCGGGAGCTTCAACGCGGCCCTGAGCACCGAGCGCCATCTCCACGGCACGCCGGCCGCCGAGCTCGAGGCGGTCATCGAGAACCTGCACGACATCGCCGCTGCCGGCAAGCTCACGGTCGGCCGTTTGCCCGTGCTGTTCGAGACACTCAACTACAACCGCCAGTGGTGGGCGTCCGGAAACGTGCCGAGCTCGGGCGGCTATGTCGAGTTCACCGGCTCGCCGCTCGTGTGGGAGTACTACCCGGGCCAGGGAATCGAGCTCCAGGTGCTGGCCACGTTCGGAAAGGCCAACGGCATGTGGACAGCCGGACCGGCCGACTACCCGCAACTCGAGGCGATCCTGTCGCAGATGATTCCCCTCGCGGTCAATCGGGGCGGGAGCCTGGCCTGGGAGTACTACTTCCAGTTCGACGGCGGCCAGCCCCCGTGGACCAGCGCGATGTCGCAGGGCACCGCGATCGAGGCGCTCACCCGTGGCTACCTGGCCACGAAGGACTCGACCTATCTTCAGCTCGCCCACGACGCCCTGGCGCTGTTCACCGCGCCGCCCCCGATCGGCGTGCGCGTGGCCACCCCCCTCGGCGCGCGCTACGTGCAGTACACCTTCACGCCCGGCACGTCGATCATCAACGCCTTCCTCCAGTCGCTGATCGGGCTCTACACCTACGCCCAGGTCAGCGACGACCCCCTGGCCCAGCAGCTCTACAACGCCGGCAACGCCGAGGCCCAGGCCGAGCTCCCCCACTTCGACACCGGCGCCTGGTCGCTCTATCAGCCGGGCATCGAGGACACGCTGAGCTACCACCAGCTGGTCACCGGCTTTTTGCAGACGCTCTGCCAACTCACCAAGGTGCCGGTCTACTGCGTAACCGCGCAGCACTTCACGGCCTACCTGACCACGCCGCCGGCGCTCAGCCTGCTCACCCAGCGCGCGCGCAGGAACCGGTCCTTCAACCTCCTGTTCTCGCTCTCGAAGTACTCGCACGTGGGCATCGTGGTGATCGGCCCGGGCGGCCACACGCTGTTCGAGACCAGCGCCGATTTCGGCTATGGCGAGGGCTCGTTCGCGGTGCCCGCGCTGAGGCACAAGGGGACCTACACGATCCACCTCGCGGCCACCGACCTGGCCGGCAACTTCAACCGGATCGTGGCGACCCTTCAGGTCTCCTGACCGGGCTCTCCACCATCAGCGTCACCGGCCCGTCGTTGATGAGCTCGACGGCCATCATCGCCCCGAACACACCGCGCTGCGCCTCGAGCCGCGCGCAGAAGCGCTCGTACAGGGCCTGCGCTCGCTCGGGCTCGGCGGCAGCCACGTAGCTGGGCCGGTTGCCCCTGCGGGCGTCGCCGTACAGAGTGAACTGGCTCACGCACAGCACCTGGCGCTCGCCCAGCGGCTCGTTCATCTTGCCCGCGGCGTCCGGGAAGATGCGGAGCGCCCTGACCTTGTCGGCCAGCCAGTCGGCGTCGCGCTCGCCGTCCTCGTGCCCGACCCCGAGCAGCACGAGCAGCCCCGGCCCGATCTCCGCGACCACGCTTCCCTCGACGGTCACCGCCGCCCGCGTGACCCGCTGAACCAGTGCCCTCACGCGTCGCGCAGCTCGGCCGCGACGAGCTCGGGCGGCACGATGTTCAGGTGCACGCCGGCCCCCAGCTCGAGCCCGGCCAGGTGGGTCAGCCGGGGCATGATGTCGATCCGCCAGCAGAAGTGCTCGGCCCCGCGCGGCGCGGTGCGGACCCAGAGGTTGAGCGGCGGGCTCGCGCCGAGCCGCCGGGCCAGCCGCCCGAGCGCGTCGTGCAGCATGTGGGCGCCGAGCGGCCCGTCGTCCTCGAACCTCGCGCGGGGCGTGCGTGGGGCAATCATGAGCTGAAACGGCAGGCGGGCGCCGTACGGGGCCATCAGCACGCTCTCCTCGTCGATGGCGACGATCCGCTCGCGCCGGCGGACCTCCTCCTGGACGAGGTCGGCCAGCAGGTTGCCTCCCATCGTCCGCGTGGCGTAGGCCCCGAACCGCTCCCGCTCGCGG
>JAFAYP010000003.1 GCA_019240305.1 Solirubrobacterales bacterium | reverse complement strand
AGTACACCGCCGAGGACCTGGGTGGGCATCACTGGACGTTCTCGCAGTCGATCGCCGATGTCGCGCCGGAGGACTGGGGCGGGACGTCCGGGCCGGGTATGCGCACCTCTGCCCGCGTGGAGGACCGATGACCGCGGGCGCCCCCGGCACCGCTCCCGCGATCTCGGTGATGCTGATCGTCCCCGACGCCGGGGCGGCGATCGCCTGGTACAAGGACGCGCTCGGTGCGGAGGAGCTCTGGAACCTGGGTGGCGTAGCCGGGCTGCACATCGGCGGGGCGCCGTTCTTCCTGCACGAGGTGAATCCGTCCAATCCGGCCGAGTCCAGCCCCGATCGCGCCGGCGTCACCAGCGTCCGGATCGAGCTGTTCGTGGAGGACCCCGACCGCTTCGTCGAGCGGGCGCTCGCCGCCGGGGCCACGCCGGGATCGGAGGTCGTCGATCATCAGGTGCCGTGGGGAACTCACCGGCAGGGCGGCTTTCACGACCCGTTCGGGCACAACTGGTCGGTCGGCGACCCGTCGCCGCTCGGCGCCCGATAGCCGGTCGCACCGGGCCATCGACATCGTTCGCCGGCGCCGGTCGGGAAACTACGGCGCGTGGAGAACCGCCAGATCGCCGACCGGCTGGATTCGTTTGCGGCGCTGCTCGAACTGGCCGAGGCCAACCCGTACACCATTCGCGCGTACCGGCGTGCGGCCGAGACGATTCGCGGCGCCGCGCTTGCGGTCGCCGAGCTCGTGCGGACCGGCCGGGTCCGCCAGCTACGCGGTATCGGACCGGGGATCGAGGCGCGCCTGCGGGAGCTGGTCGAGACCGGAGAGATTGCCGAGCTGGCCGAGCTCGAGCGCGAGCTCGCGCCCGACATGGTCGGCCTGGGGCGCTACCTGGGCTTGAGCGCCAGGCGCTCGATCGAGCTGGCCCGCGCACTCGGCGTGCACAGCGCGGAGGAGTTCCGCGAGGCGGCGGCGGGCGGTCGCCTGCGCTCGGTGCCGGGGATCGGGCCCAAGACAGAAGCGCGCCTGCTCGAGGCGCTGGGCAGCGCCCACGAGGCGCGGCCACGTCAGGGACTGCTCCTGAATCGCGCGCAGGAGCTGGTCGGTGGGGTGGCGGCGGCGCTCGATGGGGCGGTGGCGGGCGATGTGCGGCGCTGGCGCGACTCGTGCGAGCGGCTCGCGGTGGTGTGCGCCGCGGTCGATCCTGCGCCGGTGCTTGAGCGCTTCGCCGAGCTGCCGCAGATCGTCGGCATCGTGGAGCGCGGCGGCCGGCGGGCGGTGGGCGTCACGGTCGACGGTGTGCCGATCGAGCTGACCGTCGCGGAGCCGGAGGGCTGCGGTACTGCCCTGCTCAGAGCGACGGGTGCGCCGGCCTACGTGCAGGCCCTCGAGCCGCTGCCGCAGGCGCCCGATGAGCGCGCCGTCTACGGCGCCCTGGGGCTCCCGTGGTGTCCGCCCGAGCTGCGCGAGGCGCCGTTTGACGGCCAGCCGCCGGCGCTGCTCGGGCTCGAGCAGATCCGGGGTGACCTTCACTCGCACACCACGTGGTCCGATGGGCGAGCGAGCGTCGAGGAGATGGGGCGGGCGGCGCTCGAGCGCGGCTATGAATACCTGGCCATCTGCGATCACACGCCGGCCGTCGGCGCGGTGCGAGGTCTAACGCCAGACGACGTGCGCCGTCAGGGTGAGGAGATCGCCGCGGCCAACGAGCTCCTGTCGCCCTTCCGGATCCTCCGCGGGATCGAGTGCGACATCCTGCCCGACGGGCGGCTCGACCTGCCGGATGACGTGCTGGCCGACCTCGACTGGGTTCAGGCCAGCGTGCACGGCGGCCAGCGGATGCCACGCCGGGAGATGACCGCCCGGGTGTTGGCCGCGCTCCGCAACCCTTACGTGCGGTGTCTCAGCCACCCCAAGGGGCGCTACATCAACCGCCGCCCCGAGAACGCGCTCGAGCTGGAGCGGGCGTTCGCGGTTGCGCTCGAGCACGGCGTGGCGGTCGAGGTCAACGGCCTGCCGGATCGGCTCGACCTGAGCGGCGAGCATGTCCGGGAGGCGCTGGACGCCGGGGTCGAGATCGTCTGCTCGACCGACGCGCATTCGGTCCGGGGGCTGGGCAACATGCCCTTCGCGGTCGCCACCGCCCGCCGCGGTGGAGCCACGGCGGACTCGGTGCTCAACACGCGTCCGCTCGACGAGATCCTGAGAACGCCAGCGTGACCGCTCAGCTCGGGCCGGCGTTAGCGCCCAGCGCGTTCAGCCAGTTGCGCATGTTCACGCCGGCAGGGGTGACCTGGCCCTCCTCGTATCCCGTGGTCGCGCGGGCCAGGGTCACCCCGTTCAGGGTGGACCAGCCGTATTCGATGCCGGTCCCGGACGACGCGTAACGGGCGATCACCTGCCCCTGCTGGAGGATCGAGCCGGCGGGCGCGAGGTCGGTGATTTCCTCGGCCACGTATTGCACCTTGCCGGCGTCGGCACCGTCGAGGAGCTCGAAGTAGATCAGCGGCTGACCGGCGTACCAGTCGGGGATGACGGCAAGGATCTTGACCGGACACGGGGCCAGGATCGGCGCGCCGACCGGCATGTTCGCGTCCACGCCCTGGTCGGTGCGCTCCCAGTGGTTCACGTACTGGAGCGGATCGATGTAGGACGCGCCGTTCACCGTGGCGGCTACGTGCTCTAGACGCAGCAGGCGCTCGACCTCCGTGAGCGGCATCGCATGGGCGTTCGGATCGCCGATCGGCGTCTGTTGCGGCGTCACCGCCGCCGGCTCTTGGCCTGCGGTCGG
>JAFAYP010000021.1 GCA_019240305.1 Solirubrobacterales bacterium | reverse complement strand
AGCTACGCAAGTCGGAGTTCGGCCTCGATGACTTTTTGGATCAGATGCGCCAGATCCGGCGGCTGGGGCCTTTGCAGTCGCTGCTCGGCATGCTCCCCGGCGTCGGCAAGGAGCTTCGCGGGGTCAAGGTCGACGAGAAGGAGTTCGACCGCATCCAGGCGATCATCCTGTCGATGACCCCGCAGGAGCGTCGCCACCCCGAGCTGATCAAGGGCTCGCGCCGGCTGCGCATCGCCCAGGGCTCGGGGACCAACGTCCACGCGGTCAAGCAGCTGATCAAGCAGTTCGAGCAGATGCGCAAGGTCATGCGCCAGGTGGCGCAGGGCAAGATGCCCGACCTCGGCGCGCTCATGCGCCAGGCCCGCTGAGCGGCCCTCGGTCACAGCAGGCGCGCGACCCGGCGCGCCACCGTACCAACCCCGTACTCGAGCTCCCGCCCAGGCCGAGTGCGCCATCCGGCACCGTATAGCGGTACCAAGCGTGATCTCGGCTCGCCCCCGTCGCCGAGTGTGCGGTTTGCCCCACCCGGCACATTCGTCAGCCGACACGCTAACCTCGTCGGCCGACATGTCAGTACGACTACGGCTCACACGCATCGGTTCGCGCAAGAACCCGGTCTGGCGGGTGGTGGTGGCCGACCAGCGTGCCAAGCGCGACGGTCGCGTGATCGAGATCATCGGTCACTACAACGCGCAGACGAATCCGTCGACGATCGTGCTCGATGAGGAGCGCGTGCGCGACTGGCTAGCGCGGGGCGCCCAGCCGACCGCGACGGTCAGCAAGCTGCTGCGCATCCAGGGCATCCAGTAATCCCGTCGCGATGAAGGAACTGCTCGAGTACCTGGCCCGCGGTCTGGTCGAGCATCCCGACCAGGTACGCGTCAACGAGGTGCATGAGGACGACGGCGCGATCGTTCTCGAGCTCTCGGTGGCCGACGACGACTACGGCAGCGTGATCGGCCGGGGCGGGCGCACGGCCGCGGCCCTGCGCCTGTTGGTCAAGACCGCGGCCACCCGCAGCCAGCGTCGGGTGTTCGTCGACATCGTCGACGGCTGAGAGCACCAGATGGAGTGGCTTCACGCCGGCCGTGTGGGGCGCCCGCACGGGTTGGACGGCAGCTTCCACGTGACGCGACCGAACGTGCAACTGCTCCAGAACGCCGAGAGCGTGATGATCGACGAGCGCGAGCTCGAGATCACCCGGCGGGCGGGTACGCCGCAGCGCCAGATCCTCCGCCTCCAGGACCACGAAGATCGTGCCGCAGCCGAGGCCCTCCGCGGGAAGGACATGCTGGTGGCACGTTCGGAGGCGCCGGACCTCGAGCCTGACGAGTGGTGGGCTGAGGACCTGGTCGGCTGCTCGGTGCTCGACGGCGACCGCGTCGTCGGTACGGTGCGGCGGCTGGTCGAGCTGCCCTCGTGCGAGATGCTCGAGGTCGATCGCGCCGAGGGGGGAGAGCTGCTGGTGCCGCTGGTCAGCGACGCCGTGCGCGAGGTCGATCTCGACCGGCGGGCGATAGACGTCGATTTGCGCTTCCTCGGCGCGGAGTAGCGGTCGGTGCACATCGACGTGTTCACGCTGTTTGCGGACGCGTTCGGGTGGTTTGAGCGCCAACGGCACGTGGCCAACGCGCTCGCCGGCGGACATCGCCTGGAGTATGTGAACTACCGCGATCACACGCCGCTGAGCGCCGGCCAGGTGGACGACACGCCGTTCGGCGGCGGCGCCGGCATGGTGCTCCGGATCGACGTGGTCGACGCCGCGCTGCGTGCCCGCTACGGCGACGATCCGCTAAAGCTGCGCGACGAGCGTCGGGTGATCGTCCTGACTCCTGGAGGCCGCCTGCTCGACGATGGGTTGGTCGATGAGCTCGCGCGTGAGGAGCGCCTGACGCTGCTCTCGGGCCGCTATGAGGGGTTCGACCAGCGCATCATCGAGCACTTCGCGACCGATGAGGTGTCGATCGGTCGCTACGTGCTGGCCGGCGGCGAGCTGCCGGCGATGGTGCTGATC
>JAFAYP010000527.1 GCA_019240305.1 Solirubrobacterales bacterium | reverse complement strand
GCGTCGGCGCGACCGTACGGCTCGGCGCAACCGTCGAGCTCGAGCTGCTCGGGCGCGTGACGTGGGGCGCGCTGACACGTGCTCGCGAGGAGCTCGAAGGCGCCCGCGTCGCGTGCTTGGGCGCCGAGGACGCGACCCGTGCCGATTTCTGCCTCGACTTCGGCTTGGGAGCTGGGAGGTCTTTGCGCGTAGCTGCTGGCTTTTGCGAAGGCGAGGACGAGAGCGAGCTTGCCAGGGGCACCGGCTGATGCGTTGTGGGGGCCAGCGCCGACGCGCGTGCCGGCGGCTTCGGGGAGGTGCTCGGCAGCGAGGCCAGAACCAGGACCGTGGCAAGGGCGGTCGCCGGCGCTGCGAGGGCGAACCCGACCCGCCGTCTCGAAGACCGTCGCTGCCCGCCGGCAAGTTCCGCGTGTTCTTCTCGAACGCGCTGTCTGAAAGCGCGCGCGGTATCGACGTCACCTTGGGCCTTGAACGCCGCCTCGAGGCGGATCCCCGCATCTGGATCGCCGCGCCAGCCCGCGCGTTGGAGCGCCTTGTCGGCACCCGCCACATCCCCGCGCGACGCGAGCAGGACGCCGAGGCGGAACGCGGCAGCCGGATGGCCGGCGGCGTCAGCGAGTTCATAGGCGTGTTCTGCGCCGGCCACGTCACCGCGCGCTTCGAGCAGGCCGCCGAGGTTGAACGCGCCGTTCGCGTCGCCGCGTTCGCCCGCGCGCTCGTAGCAGGTCCTCGCCTCCTCCAGCTCGCCACGCTGTTCGAGGAGGATCCCGAGGTTGACCGCCGCAGCGGCATGGCCAAGCACATCGGCTTGCCGATATGCGCGTTCGGCGGTGGCTAGATCACCGCCTTGCTCTAGCCGCACAGCGAGGCCGAACCGCTCCTCTGCGGCACGGGTGCCGTCGATCGTTGTGTTTGCGCCCCTGGCCATCCCCAAGCCTGTGAAATGCCCTCACTTGCCTAAATGACGATCTGAGCGATCGCCCCGGACGGGAACTTTACCCCCAAATCGGACAGAAGTGGGAACTCTAAGGCGGTTTGCCCGCCTTGAACCCTCTACAGGTAGATAACGGTCGCTCGGAGCGGATTTATCCGCCACGCCCAACCCGCAAACCCGCCGGCCTTCGTGGCGACGGGGATGGGGGACCGCTCGACACGACTGTCAGCGCAATTTCAAAACCGTGCCCTATCGTGAATTCAGGACCGCCGATCGCGGTGATGATGCTTCTGCGAACAGTCTCCACCCAGTAGCAGCCGGTGGGTGACCGGGTACTCGTCGTCGACGACGACCCGCCCCTGAGGCGGATGCTCGCCCGCACGCTGGCCGCCGAGGGATACGAGGTGACGGTGGCCGTCGACGGCGGCGGCGCACTGGCCGAGGCCGAACGCACGGCGCCTGACGTGATCGTGCTCGACGTGGCCATGCCGGGGCTTGACGGCCTGACCGTCGCTCGCCGGCTGCGCGGCAAGGGGCTGCCCACGCCGATCCTGATGCTGACCGCCCGCGACGCGGTGCCCGACCGGGTGGCCGGCCTGGAGGCGGGCGCCGATGACTACCTGGTCAAGCCGTTCGCGGTGCAGGAGCTGATCGCTCGGCTGCGCGCGCTGGTGCGGCGCGCTGGGGAGGCACACCCCGCCGAGGTCCGCTCCTACGCCGACCTGACGTTCTCGGGTCGGCGGGCCAGCCGAGGCGCGCGTACGATCGAGCTGACCGGGCGCGAGGCGGCGCTGCTCGAACTGCTGTTGCGCGAAGCCGGACGGGTGGTGACCCGTGAGCGGGCGCTGGAGGAGATCTGGGACGACGCGGCCGAGGCCAACGTGGTTGATCGCTACGTGACGCGGTTGCGGCGCAAACTGGGCTCGCCGCCGCTGATCCAAACGGTGCGCGGCAGCGGGTTCACGCTCAGGGCGTGATGCCGGGCGGCCGTCCTAGGCCACTTCGGCGACGAGCTGGGCTCCGAACTGCTCGTCGCTCACCGGCCGGCCCACGGCGTAGCCCTGCACCGCATCGCACCCGAGCGCACGCAGCTGCTCGAGCTGGGCGAGGGTCTCGACGCCCTCGGCGATCACGTTCAGCCCGAGCGCGTGCCCGAGCTCGACCAGCGCCCTCACCATGCCCGCGGTCTCGGAGTCGCTGCCGAGCCCGGCCACGAAGCTACCGTGGATCTTCAGCGCGTCGACCGGCAGCTCGGGCAGCCGGGCGAGCGACACCGCGCCGACGCCGAAGTCGTCGATCGTCAGGCACACGCCGGTCGCCTTGAGCTCGGCCAGGGCACGCAGCGCGCTGTCGAAATCCTGGGCCAGGCCGGTCTCGGTCATCTCGAGGTAGATCGTGGCCGGGTCGAGCCCGCCGATGTCGATCGCATCGCTGAGCAGCGCCGGCAGGGCCGGATCGCGCAGCTGGTGGGGTGAGATGTTCAGTGACAGCGTGATGTCCGGCTTGCGCTCGCGCCAGCTCGCGAGCTGCTCGAGTGCGGCTTGCAGCACGAACCGGCCGATCGGGACAGCCAGGCCGAGCTCCTCGGCCACCGGCATGAAGTCACCGGCCGTCAGCAACCCGCGGCGGGGATGCTGCCAGCGCACCAGCGCCTCGACGCCGGTGACCACGTCCCCGCCTTTCAGGATCTGGTGAGGCTGGTAGTGCACACGCAGCTCGCCGCGCTCGACCGCCTGACGCATATCCGCCTCGAGCTCGATCCGCTCGCTGGCCCGCCGCCGCGAATCCTCGTCGAACAGCTCGTAGCGCGAACGTCCCTGGTCCTTAGCGCGGTACATGGCGGCGTCCGCCTCGCGGATGATCGTCTCGGGCGCCATCGTGGGGTCGTTGACCAGCGCAATCCCGACACTGACCGTGACGCCGAGCGCCACGCCATCGACTTCGATCGGGCCGGCTGCGGCCTGGCAGATGCGATCGGCGATCAGCACCACCTCACGCTCGGTGCTGAGACCTTCGAACAGGAACGTGAACTCATCGCCGCCGAACCGCGCCACGGTGTCCATCGGACGCA
>JAFAYP010000620.1 GCA_019240305.1 Solirubrobacterales bacterium | reverse complement strand
CGGAAGTCGTGGTACTGACCCTCGTACCAGAGCAGCGGCTCCCCCTCGCCCAGGCCCAGCGCCACCACCTCGCCGATCGCGATCGTGTGATCGCCCCCCGCGATCAGCTCGCGCAGCGAGCAGGCGACCCAGGACAGCGCGCCGTCGATGATCGGCACGCCGGCGTGGTAGCGGTGGCTCACCCCCTCGAGCTTCTCGGACTCCGGCAGCTTGGAGGCGAACACCCGCGCCAGCTCCTCCTGGTCGGTGCTCAGCACGTTGACGCCGAACCGCCCGGCCTCCCGGACGATCGGCAGCGTGCGCGCGTTGTTCTCAAAGCACACCAGCGCGAGCAGCGGGGCGAGCGACAGCGAGCACAGCGCGTTGGCGGTCATCCCGCCCGAGGCGGCCGACGTGGCGCTGGTGATCACGGCAACGCCGGTGGCGAACCGGCCGAACACCTCGCGGAACAGCTCGGGATCGGGCGCGGTTGCCATCGCCGCTCGTTATAGCGCGAGGCGGATTTGGGGCCGAGCTTCGCTCGGCATCCCTGGGGCCGGGTACCCCATCCGGTCAGGGGTCGGCCACCACACCTTCGGTCCCGGGGCGTGGCTCGATCGCGCCCGCGGCCCCGGGCCGGCCGGCAGGGGGCCCCGGCGCCGGCCCCTCGGGTTGCCGCCTCGGGACGATCGCGATAGGGGCTGAAGCGAACGTCGTCCGGCCGGCGCCGGGAACGCTCACAGTTTCGGCGCCGGCGCACCCGCTCCTGCCGGTGAGAACCGGTTTGCCCCGCGCGCGGCGGTGGCCGGGTCTCGCCGGCCGGTCCTTCCGTATGATCAGCCCCGCATGAGTCGACCCGCCAAGGTCCTCCTACTCGGTGCGTTGTTCGCGGCGGCGGCCCTGGCGACCGCGTGCGGGACGCAGAGAATCAGCGTCCCCACCTCGGACCCAGCGCTGCACGAAGGCGCGGTGCTGTTCAACCAGCGCTGCAGCGGCTGCCACACGCTCTCCTACGCCGCCACCCATGGGTCGGCCCAGAACGTGCGCACGGCCCAGTTCAACAACGGCCCGAACTTCGACATACGCTGTGAGCGGCCGGTGGCCCGGGTCCTCTACGCCATCCAGAACGGCGGCTTCTCGGGCGTGGTGATGCCGCAGAACGTCGTGGTTGGCCAACAGGCGATCGACGTGGCCGAGTTCGTGGCCAGGTACTCCGGGACCAAGGCGCCGAAGATCCCCGGCGTCGTGCAGTGCAGCCAGACGCCGGTCGGAACGGTCGCCGAGGCGCTGGCCCCTTCGACGACCACCCCGACAGGTCCCTCTTCGCAGAGCCTGATCGGCAGGTCGCGAGCCAAGAAGAAGTCCAAGCCCTGAGCTGCCCCGCGGCCTGGGAGGCCCCCCGTGCTTGACATCCAGCTGATCCGTCGCGACCCCGACGCCGTGCGCGCGGCGCTCGGCCGCCGTGGCCCGACCGCCGCCGCCGGGGTGGATCGCCTGCTCGAGCTCGACCAGCGCTGGCGCGAGATCCGCACCGCGCTCGAGGAGCTCCAGGCCGAGCAGAACCGGGCCAGCAAGGGGCGCAAGGGCCCACCCACACCCGAGGAGCGCGAGCAGCTGGCCGCGCTGGCCGCGCGCGGCCGCGAGCTGAGCGACGAGGAGACGGCGGTGCGGGCCCAGCGGGACGCCGAGCTCGCGGCCCTGCCCAACCTGCCGGCGGACGACGCGCCCACCGAGGACACCGTGCTGCGCGAGGTGGGCAACTCCGGTGCCACCGGGCGCGATCACTTGGAGCTCGCCGGCCCGCGGATCGACATGGAGCGCGGCGCACGCCTGTCGGGCTCGCGCTTCGCCTACCTGCGGGGCGATCTGGTGTTCCTGGAGTTCGCGCTGGTCGGCTTCGCGCTCCAGAAGCTCCGCGGCGAGGGCTTCGAGCCGGTCGTCCCACCGGTGCTCGTGCGCGAGCGCGCGCTGTACGGCACCGGCTTCCTCCCCGACACCGAGCAGCAGATCTACCGGTTGCCAGACGACGATCTGTATCTCGTCGGGACCTCGGAGGTCGCCCTGGCCTCCCTGCACGAGGACGAGATCCTCGCCCAGGCAGACCTGCCGCTGCGCTACGCCGGGTTTTCGACCTGCTTTCGCCGGGAGGCCGGTGCCGCCGGCAAGGACACGCGCGGAATCTTCCGCGTGCACCAGTTCGACAAGGTCGAGATGTTCTGCTTCGTCGAGCCCGGCCAGGGGCCCGCTGAGCACGAGCGCCTGCTGGCCATCGAGGAGTCGATCCTCACCGACCTCGAGATTCCCTACCGGGTGGTGGCCATCGCGGTCGACGACCTCGGTGCATCGGCGGCCAAGAAGTACGACTGCGAGGCGTGGCTACCGGGTCAGGGCCGCTACCGCGAGCTCACTTCCACCTCCAACACCACCGACTACCAGGCCCGCCGGCTCGGCATCCGCTACCGCCCCGCCGAGGGCCGGCCCGAGCACGTCCACACGCTGAACGGCACTGCGGTGGCGGTCGGGCGAACGATCATCGCCCTGCTCGAGAACGGCCAGCAGGACGACGGCTCGGTGCGCCTGCCCGCGCCGCTCGTGGCGTGCGGGGCTCCCGAAGTGCTGCCGGCTCTTAGTTGACCACGCGCAGCCGGCGAGCCGGCTGGTCCTCGAGGACCACGAGCGCCGCGCGGGGCGGTCCGCAGGAGGCAATCCGGGCCCGGAGCCTGACCCCGAAGGTGTTCCAGGGGCGAACGAACGCGCTGACCGGCTCGTCGCCCCCGGAAGCGGCCTCGCCCAGGGCGGCGGCGAACCGCGCCGGGCGGCCCGCCTCGGCGTCGGCCGGTACCAGCAGTTGCATCACGGGGTGGTTGACCGCGCTGTCCTCGGTCACGCCGAGGAGCGTCTCGGCCCGCCAGGACATGGCCTGGACGAGCAGCGAGCTGTCGATGACCAGGAAGGCATCGCGGTGGCTGGGAGCGATGTCCCGCCGCGTCTCCAGCATCACGCCGAGGCCGCACGACCGGCACACGCGCGCCATCGGAGCGGGCGGTTGATCGCCTCGCGCGGGCGCCGCGCAGTGGCCGCAGAACCACGTGAACTCGACCGGCTCAGCTGCTGCCGATTGGACGAGTCTCAGTGCTGGACGTAAGTCTGAATTTCCCCTCATTGCCCCTGTGCGGATGCTAACTCTTAGATTCGCGGAACGGAAGTGACCGCCGAAGATTTGTGCAAGTTGTCCAGAGCCTCGGCCGTGCGTCGGCCGGGCTTGACGCGTCTGCGCGTGATTGGACGGATGACCGGCCCGGGGGGAACGGCCCTAAACCGGTCGAAAAGTCGGGCCTCGCGGCCCGGAAACGTGCAAATTGCGAGCTACCCACGTGATCTTGCCCTCGCGCGCGGCCGGCGCCCGTGCGGAACCGCCAAACCCGCGAGACCTCCCTCTCGTCCAAGGTTCGTTACCCCTGAGAGGACCGTAACTCCCAAAAACTTGTCCGTCACCCCCCACCTGGGGGGTTGCGGGCGCCGAGACACGCGACGGCCGGGGGTGCTGAGCGCAGCGGAGAGGGGGGGATTCGAACCCCCGAACGAGGTCAACCCCCGTTACGCGATTTCCAGTCGCGCCCGTTCAACCGCTCCGGCACCTCTCCGTTCGGCCGGGCAAGCGTAGCGCGCGGCCGAACGCGAGAGTAGAGAAGGCTCAGATCTGCCAGGCGCCGCCGCGGAGCAGCGGCACCCTGGCCCCGCCGCGCTCGATGCCGGTGACCGCCACCTGGTCCGACCCGATCATGAAGTCGATGTGGAGCTCTGAGCGGTTGATCCGCGCGTGATCCTCCTCGCCGACCGTAAAGTCGAGCCCCTCGCCGAGCGCGATGTGGCTGGCGGCGTTCTCATCGAGCAGCGTGTCGAAGAACACCCTGTCCAGGCTGCCGATGCGGCTCTCGCGGTCGACGAGGGCCACCTCGCCGAGACGGGCCGATCCGCGGTCACGGTGGGTCAGCGTGCGCAGGGTGTCCGCTCCCTGGTCGGCGTCCAGCTCCACCGCCCGGCCCCGCGCGAAGCGCACGCGCAGCCCGGTCACCATCGCCCCGGAGACGAACAGCGGCTTGGTCGAGGTCACGTAGCCCTCGGTCCGTTCGGGGTCCGGCGTGGTGAACACCTCCTCGGTCGGGATGTTGGGGGCGTGGACGATCCCGTCGACGGTCGAGATCCGCGCGCAGTGCCATCGGGACGTGGGCAAGAGCCCCACGGTCAGATCGGTCCCCGGCCCCGCGAAATGCAACGCATCGAGCCGCATCCGGTCGAGCTTGTCCGCGACCGCGACCAGCGCGTCCATCCGCTCCTCCCACGCCGCCACCGGATCGGGCTCATCCACTCGGCAGATGTGGGTCACCTCTCGCCACAGGCGCTCGAGCGCGTCCGCGGGCTCGAGCTCCGGGTAGACCAGCTCGGCCCACGACGCGGTTGGGCACGGCGCCGCGGTCCAGTTCGACACGCGCTGGTTGACGATCTCGATCGACTCCCGCACGCGCGGCAACAGGTCACGCCCGAGCAGAGCCGGATCGATCCCGTCCATGATTCGCGGAGCCACCGGCCCGGTCAACGCGATCGCGGCGGACCGCAGCTCGCCGAGCTTTCGCATCCGTTCGCCGTACCACGGAGGTACGAAGCCGAGGGTCGCGGGGTCGGCGTGCAGCATGCGCGCGTGCTTGACGTGGATGTCGAACACCGACAGGTCGACGAACTTCGCCCCCGCCCTATAGGCCGCCTCGGCGATCGCCCGCGCCAGCGGCTCCTTGCCCGGCTCGGAGGCGAGCGAGACGATCTGCCCGGGCTGGACATTGGCGCCAAATCGGACGATCAGGTCCGCGAGGGCCAGGATGCGGCGCTGATTGTCGTCGGTGCGCATCTGCCCGACCCAGGATGCCATCCCGCCGGGGTGCACGCATCGGCAACGATCCCCTCCCCCACCGGCTAGCGCGTGAGCTCGGCCGCCGATTAGAGTCGCATCTGTGACGGGCCAGCTGCGCAACCTCGACCCCGCCCGCGCCGCCGTGCTCGAGTTGCTCTGCGAGACGATCGTGCCTGGCTCGAGTGTCGTGAAGCCGGTCGTCTACATCGACGCGCTGATATCGGCGATGTCCGATCCGGAGCGAAGCGCGGTCAACCAGTCGATCGATGCCCTGGCCGATGCGGCGCCCGGCGGTGCCGAGGCGCTGCGCGAGCACGCCCTCACGCCGGCCTTCCTCCAGGTCCGGGCCCTGGCCATCGAGGCGTATTACAGCGACTTCAAGGCGCCCGACGCGCCCGGTCCGAGCGCCTACCACGCGATCGACTTCCACTCGCCGCTGGCGATGCGGATCGACAAGGACTGGTCGTATTTGGGGATCGCCGGATGAGCGGGGACCACTTCGAGGTCATCGTGGTCGGTTCCGGCGCCGGCGGCGGCGTCGTCGCGGG
>JAFAYP010000445.1 GCA_019240305.1 Solirubrobacterales bacterium | reverse complement strand
GGTAGGCCACCGTCCGGTCGAGTCGTCGCTCGGCCGTGTCCATCCGTCCGTCGAGTCGCTCGGCCGCGTCCTGGACATAGCCGTAAAGCGCCTCGAACTGCTCCTGCAGCGCGGCGGCGTGCGCGATGAGGTCCTGGTCGTGGTTGCCCAGGATGGTCCGCTGGGCAGCGCGAAGCCGGCGCAGCTTGAAATACAGGATCCCGCAAAGCAGGAGGGCCAGGAGGGCGACGGCGCCGGCGGCCATCGCGACGATTCCCGCCGTGCTGGTCAGGTTGTGCACTGGCGACAGCATACGATCAGCACCGCCCGCACCGGGACTCGGTCAACGGCGCCGCGCCGGGCAGCTCAGATCACTGGAAGGCGACCGGGAAGGTCAGCGAGTTGTTCGCGATGTTCTTCTCGCCGGGGACCGGCACGATCGTCGCGGTCAGCTGCACGGATCCCCTGGCCGGGCTCGAATTCAGCGTCACCTGACAGCTGGTCGACTCGCCGGCCGTGGTCTGGGGCACCACGGTCTGCCCGCTGACCTTCGAGCCGGCGATCGTCACCTTGCAGATGACGTTGGTCTCGGTGTTCTGCCCGGTGTTGGCGAAGTTCAGCGTGAAGGTCGGCGCCGGGCTGGCGGGTATGTCGTTGGTCGAGCCGGTCTGCAGCTGGGTGCCGCCCACGCTCACCGAGTTCAATTGGTGGCCATGGAGACCGGGGGCGATCGGCTTTGATGACGACGACGAGGACGAGGGCAGCGAGACGTGGAGCTGGTTCGCCACCGTGGTCGGGTCGAGCCACGAGATCGAGGGCAGGAACTGGCTCGAGTTGACCTGTTGGCCGCCCAGGCCGCCCACGGCGATCCCCGCCGCGCGAAGCGCGCCGATGATCTCCGGGACCGTGTAGTCCTTGTAGAGCACGTCTGATGCATAGAACTTGGCCATCTCGGACGCGATCGAGGTGACCGCGCCTTGGGAGGTCGTCGACTGGAGCGCCGATGGAACCTGGCCGGCGATGTTGTGGATCCCATCCGCCCGCATCTGCAGCGCGAGCACGAAGTTCTGTTGGGCGCTCTTGACCTCGTCGGGTGCGCTGATGCCCTTGGCCTTGCCCAACTGGGTGGTGGCGTCGGACAGCGCCTGGTTGAGGCTCGTCTGCAGCGTGGTGGGGTCACCGGTCGGGCCCGACAGGGTGCGGAAGAAGTTCTGCCCGGTGTTGACCGACTGGGCATTGAGCGAGGCGACGCTGTTGTTGTAGTCCTTCAACGCGCTGTTGCGAGCGCTCACCTCGCAGCTGTTGACGAGGACCGCGATCAGGATGATCGCCACCACGACGACGCCGGCCAGCACCACGCGGCGCAACAGGATCGCCTGCTGGGTAGCTGGACGAGGGCGTCGATCGCCCCTGGTCGGCCGGCGTCTGCGCGGTGCCGACCGTGGCGCTGTACGAGTCTCCTCCGGCTCGTCGAAGAACGACACGCTGCTCGCTCCTTGGCGGAATCTGGAAACCGTGAGTATGACCGTCCTGACGGCGGTAAGACGATCCTGAACGCGCCCGCCCGCAAGGGAAGCCCACGGCGTCCTCGAAAAAGGGCCCGTGCGCACGCGAATAATCCCCGGCTCGCAGGCTCCGACCCGCCGCTCGACCCGAGCGACGCGCTCGCTCGCTGACCCAGCGGAGTCAGCCGGCCCAGCGGAGTCGGCCGGGCGCACCGGGCGCGGCGGGCTGCAGGCCTACGACCTGCGCCCGAGCTCCGACGCTCCGCTCGTGCTGGGTCGCTATCGCCTGCGCCGCCGCCTCGGCACCGGGGGGTTCGCCACCGTGTGGCTGGCCCACGACGAACGGCTCGACCGGCAGGTGGCGGTCAAGATCCTTCCGCGCGGGCGGGTCGTCGGCGGGCGCTTCGAGCGCGAGGCGCGGGCGGCCGCCCGGCTCGCCCACCCCGGGATCGTGACCCTGTTCGAGGCGGCGGTCGACGACGAGGGCGCCTACCTGGTCTCCGAGCTGGTCCACGGCACGACGCTCGACGAGCTGCTCGAGGCCGGCCGGCTATCCGATCGCGACGTGCTGTCGATCGGGATCGCCCTGTGCGACGCGCTCGCCCACGCCCACACCCACGGCGTGATCCACCGCGATGTCAAGCCCTCCAACGTGCTGGTGCCCGAGCATCCCACGACGAGCGCCCAGCTCGCCCGCCTCACCGACTTCGGGGTGGCCCGGATCCTCGGGCCCACCCGCCCAGGAGACACCCTCACCCGGACCGGCGACGTGATCGGCACGGAGGCGTACATGGCGCCCGAGCAGGCCCAGGGCCTGCCGGTGAGCGCCTCGGCGGACGTGTTCGCGCTCGCGCTCATGCTGTACGAGGCGCTGAGCGGCACCAACCCGCTGCGGGGCGCGCTCGGGGGCCGCCGAGGAGCTCACCTGCCGCCCCTGCGCCGACAGCGCCGGGAGCTCCCACGCGAGCTCGGGCAGGCCATCGACCTGGCCCTGCGGCCGCGCCCGAGCGAACGGGGCAGCCTGGCCGAGCTGCGCGCCGCCCTGGTGTCCAGCCTCCCCGGGGTGAGCGACGAACCCGGTGTGGTGGCCGCTCCGTGGCCGGCGCGGACGCTCGAGCGGCGTGCCGGCGGCGAGGAGGAGGCTCCGTTCCGCGAGGAGGCGCTCCGCGCGGACCCCTTCCCTGAGCCGGCAATCCGGGATCGCTCTTCGCGCGAGCGCGCGCGCGAGGAGCACCGGCGTCCCGTCGCGTGGCCAAGACGTGCCCTGGCCGGGCTGGCCGGCGCCCTCCTCGCCGTCTGGGTGGCCCGACATGTGCCCGGGATGCCGCCCGGTGTGACCGTGCTCGCCGCGTGCCTGTCCGGCCTGCTCCTCGCCGCCCTGCCCCGCGCGGGCTGGGTGGTCCTGGCCACCGCCGCCGCCGCGGCGATGATCGTCTCCTCACATCCCGGCGGCGCGCTCGTCCTCCTCGCCGGCGCGGTCGTGCCCGTGCTCCTCGGCCCACTCGATGGGCCGGCCTGGCCGCTGGCCGCGGTCGCTCCCGCCCTCGCCACGATCGGCCTGGCCGCGGCCTGGCCGGCGATCGCCGGTCTGACCCGAAGCGCTCATCGACGGGCCGCGCTGGCCGCCACGGGATACGTGTGGGCGGCGCTTTGGAGCCGCGACATCGCGTCGGCGGCCAGCCTGCACGGCGCCGTCCAGCACGTCCTCAGTCCGCTGGCCGGGACCGGGACCGTCGTCTGCGCCGGGGTCTGGGCCGTGGCGGCGGTGGCCCTGCCCTCCGCCCGCAGCCGCTGGCCGGCGCTCGAGTGCCTGCGCCTGATCCTGTGGGCGATCGGCCTGGCCCTCGGGACGCTCGCTGCCGGGCATCTCGGCGCCGGCGCGCCGATCGGCGGCGTGTGGCCGGGTGCGGGGGCGGGGGCCCTTGTGGCACTTGGCACCAGCCGTATGGCCGCTCGCTTGCGCGCATCCAGATCGGGGAACGATCGGCCACCACTCGCGTAGCATGAAACCCGTCGGCGACCGGACGTCGCGGCCCACCCATGAGCGTGCTGAAGAGTCTCGAGAACAAGATCGCCGGCCTGGTCGAAGGCACGTTCAGCCGTGCCTTTCGCTCCGAGGTGCGGCCGGTCGAGATCGCGCGCAAGCTCACCCGGGAGATGGAGGAGCACAAGTCGTTCTCGGTGTCGCGCACCTACGCCCCCAACGAGTACCGCGTGTTCCTGTCTCCGCGCGACCGCGAGCGGTTCGCCGGCTACGAGTCGGCGCTGACCGCCGAGCTGACGGGCTACCTGCTCGAGCACGCCCGGCGTGAGCGCCTGACCCTGCTGTCGCGGCCGGT
This sequence comes from Solirubrobacterales bacterium, assembly GCA_019240305.1. Lineage (GTDB taxonomy): Bacteria > Actinomycetota > Thermoleophilia > Solirubrobacterales > Solirubrobacteraceae > Palsa-465. The sequence goes on along the minus strand of JAFAYP010000445.1, from coordinate 3,782 downwards.
GATCGAGTTCGAGACCGATGACCGGCTCGGCCTGGGTGAGTTCGGCATTCAGACTCGGGTGGTCCAGGCCGAGCACGAGGAAGCGAGCGCCCCAGTCGAGGCCCAGTCGGGCCGCACGATGATCTACTCGAGCGCCGAGCGGGTGTCCGAGCCGCTCGAGGAACGCGGCCGGGCCCGGGCCCAGACGCCGCTTCTGATGATCGACGGCAAGCGGGTGGTGATCAGCCCGGCCGGTGCGACGATCGGCCGGGGGCGGCAGTCCGACGTCGTGCTGAACGATCCGAATGTCTCGCGCCAGCACGCTGAGATCCGTCCCCGCGGCGGGTCGTGGGTCATCACCGACCTTGGCTCGACCAACGGCTCGCAGCTCAACGGCCGGCGTCTGGAGGGCTCCGAAGTGCTCCGTCCCGGGGACGAGATCGAGCTCGGCGCCTCTCTGATGACGTTCACGCTGGAGTAGCGGCCATGCTCGCTCCTGTCTCGGTTGCGCTCAAGTTCGGCTTCCTGATCGTGCTTTACCTGTTTTTGGTGTGGGTGGCCTGGAGCGCGCTGCGCGACCTGCGGCGCGGGCGCGGCGGCGTCGTTAGGGCCGATGCGGCCGCGCGCTACGACGCCACCGGCATGTATGACGCCGCGAGCAGCCCGGTCGACAGCGACGGCGATGAGTTCGAGCCTCGGCTGCTGGTGGCGCGCGCCCCCGGCCACGAGACCGGGAGCGCGTATGAAATTCCCAGCCAGGGCGCTACTCTCGGCCGCGGAGACGTCGAGATCAGGCTCGACGATCCGTTCGCATCTGCGCACCACGCCCGCATCTCGCGGGAGGGCCACGTCGTCGTGATCGAGGACCTCGGATCCACCAACGGCACCTACCTGAACGAAGAGCCGCTGAGCGGCCCGCAGCCGCTGCATCCCGGCGACCGGATTCGGATCGGCGACTGCGAGTTCTCCTACGAACAATGACGCCTCTGCCCGCCACCGCCCCCCGCGACCCGAGCGCCGGATAATGCTCCGCGCCGCCGAAGCTACCTGCAAGACCGACACCGGCCGTCAGCGGCGGGACAACGAGGACAGCGCGTTCGCCCGCGCGCCCGTGTTCGTGGTCGCCGACGGCATGGGCGGCGCGCAGGCCGGGGAGGTCGCCTCGCGCCTGGCGATCGAGGCCTTCGAGCACGGCCTCCCCGACGACGGCAGCGCCGAGGAGCGGCTGGCCACCCGGGTGCGCGAGGCCAACCACCAGATCCACGAGCGCTCGCGGGCGGACCGGGGTCGTGCCGGGATGGGCACCACGCTGACCGCCGCCTACGTGGACGACGCCCACGTGGCGATCGCCCACGTGGGCGACAGCCGGGCGTACCTGTTCCGCGGCGGCACGCTCCAGCGCCTGACCCAGGATCACTCGCTGGTCGACGAGCTCGTGCGCCGCGGCAAGCTGACCGAGGAACAGGCGGCCGAGCACCCCCAGCGCTCGATCATCACCCGCGCGCTCGGACCGGAGCCCGACGTCGAGGTCGACACCTGGACCTATCCGGCGCGGGCGGGGGACGTGGTCCTGCTCTGCAGCGACGGCCTCACCTCGATGATCTCCGAGGAACGCGTCAGGGCGGTGCTCGAGGCCAACGAGAACCTCGACGCGGCGGCCGACGGGCTGATCGCAGAGGCCAACGAAGCGGGCGGCCGCGACAACATCACCGTGATCCTGTTCCGTCTCGAGGAGCTAGGCGGGGAGGGCGAATCGGACGAGCAGACGATGGTCGGTGTGGCGGTCCCGCGGGCGCCGGGCGCGGAGGGCGATGGCGATGGCGCCGGTGCAGTCGGGGAGTCCACGCACCAGGCCGCCGAGGCGCGCGGCCGGGGCGCCGTGGCCGTTGCCCCTGCGCCCACGCACTCGGCCCTGCAGCGTTCGCCCCCTCCCCCCAGCACCCGGCGGCTCGAGCCGATCCCGCCGGTTGCCCACCGCCGCGAGCCGCGGTACCGCAAACCGCTGGCGGCGCTGCTGGCCACCGTGATCGTGCTCGCGTTGATCGGCGGCGGCGGCTATCTCGCCTCCCGCCAGCTGTACTTCGTCGGCACCGACGCGCAGGGAGTGGTGACGATCTACCGGGGCTTCCCCTACGAGCTGCCGTTCGGCGTGCCCCTATATGAGACCTACTACGTGTCCGGCGTGCCGGCCACGACGATTCCGGTAGCGCGCCGCTCGGAGCTCTTGAACAACGACCTGCGCTCGCAGTCGGATGCCACCTCGCTGGTGATGGACCTCGAGCAGGGAAAAATCTCACCGTGATCAGCGCCCGGGGGCCAGTCGCATGACCGCGCGTAACCGCGAGCTGCTCGGGCTCCTACCGGCGTCGCTGCTCGTCACCGCGGGCTTCGCCGGGGTGTTCATCCAGCGCTCGAACGCGCTCTCGAACGTGTCCCTGACCTACGGCGCGCTGTTCCTGGGGCTGTGCATCGCGGCCCACGTGTTCATCCGCATCACGCTCCCGCGCGCCGACCCGTACATGTTCCCGCTGATCGCCGTGCTGGCCAGCTTCGGGCTGGTGATGATCTACCGGATCGACCCTACGCTGGCGCGCCAGCAGGCGCAGTGGTTCGTGCTCGGGCTGATCCTGTTCGCCGGCACGATCCTCCTGTTCCGCGACTACCGGCGGCTCGAGCGCTACCGCTACACGATCGTGCTGGTGTCGATTGGCCTGCTGGTGCTGCCGCGCCTGCCCGGCATCGGCTACGCCGCCAACGGCGCCTACCTGGGGGTGCGCATCCCCGGCGTGTTCGTGTTCCAGCCGGCCGAGGTGTCGAAGATCGGCCTGGTCATCTTCCTGGCCAGCTACCTGCGCGACACCCGCCAGGTCCTGGTGCAGGGCGGACGGCGGATCCTCGGCGTGACCCTGCCGCCGCTCAAACAGTTCGGGCCGGTGGTGGTGATCTGGGGACTGGCGATGGGGATCCTCGTCGTGCTGAGCGACACCGGCTCCTCGATCATGTTCTACGGCGGCCTGCTGGCGATGCTGTACGTCGCCACCAACCGGCTGTCGTTCGTGGTCATCGGGCTGCTCGCCGCGGCCATCGGCTTCTGGTACCTCGGCACGCACATCCCCCACATCCACGCGCGCGTGGAAACGTGGCTGCACCCGCTCAACCCGCACCTGTACCACGCTCCGCTCGGCAGCTACCAGGTCGCCAACGCGATGTTCGCCCAGGCCGCCGGCGGGCTGTTCGGCCAGGGCTTCGGGCGGGCGGCATTGACGCTCCCGGGCGGCGGCACGCTGTTGCCGGCGCCGCAAACCGACATGATCTACGCGGTCGTCACCGACGAGCTCGGGCTGTTCGGGGCGGCGGCCGTGCTCATCACCTACCTGCTGTTCGTGGCCCGCGGGTTCAAGACCGCGCTGCTGGCCCGGGACTCGTTCTCGACCCTGCTGGCCGTCGGCCTGTCCGCGATGTTCGCGCTGCAGGTGTTCGTGATCGTCGGCGGGGTCACGCGAGTCATACCGCTCACCGGCGTGACGCTGCCGTTCATCTCCTACGGGGGCTCCTCGATCGTGGCCAACCTGGTTCTGGTGGCGCTGCTGCTCCTGGTCTCCGACCGCGCCAGGAGGCCCGAGTGAGCGGCCCGATCGTCCGTCTGTTCGGGGTCATCGTGGTGCTGTTCGCGCTGCTTGTGGCCTTCACCTCGCGCTGGACGGTGTTCCAGGCCTCATCGCTGAACAACAACCCGCTCAACGTCCGCACGCTGCTCGACGAGCTCCAGATCAAGCGCGGCCGGCTCCTGGCTGCGGACGGCA
>JAFAYP010000306.1 GCA_019240305.1 Solirubrobacterales bacterium | reverse complement strand
GCCATCACCACGCTTGATTCGCGCACTGCGGCCACCGAGGCGGCCGGGGCGAGCCTGAGCGCCAGCAGAACCAGGGCGTAGGAGCCGTAGAAGCCGACCCCGGCGACCAGCGTCCGCGGGGTCACTGCGGCCCGCAGAGCCGCCGCGCCACGTACGCGCCAGATCCCCAGCACGTAAACGATCGCCACCAGCCCGAAGACCACCTCGAGGTAGGCGAGCGGATTGGCGTGGGTGATCCCGTGCTTGTCGACCAGCGTGTAGCCGGCGATGCAGGTTCCGACCGACAGGGCGAGCGCCATGTCGCGCGGCCGCCCCGCGCCCCGGAGGCCCCGCACGAGCACGATTCCCGTCGCCACCAGCACCACGCCGATGGCAGCGGGGGCCGAGACTCGCGCGCCGGTTGCGAGCGCGCCGACGACGAGGACCAGGACGGGAGCCGAGCCACGCGCGATCGGATAGACGAAGCTCATGGCGGCCACCGAGTATGCGGTCGCCAGCAACGCGAGGTACAGCGTCTCGAGGCCGCCCGAGGCGGCGACGTAGGGAATCGCGGCTGACTGAAAGCGCCATCCTGCGGCCGCGACCGGCGCAAACACGAGCGTGCCCACAACGAGGAGGACCGCGCTGGCGCTGTGCGTGTCCTCGGTGCCGGACAGCAGCAGGTTCCAGGTGGCGTGGACCACGGCAGCGGCCAGGGCGAGCAGCAGCGCAGAAAGCGGCATCGCTGTGGTTATAGAGGTGTGATCGGTTCTGTTGTCTGCTTGGATGCCGGACATGGAGATCCTCTCGGCGCTGAGCGAAGAGGAGCGCGGTCTTGTCGCGTCCGCGCCGCCGCCCCGCACGGCCGGCGCGATGAAGGCGGTGCTGACCGATGAGCGCTTCTCGGATCCGGAGTGGATCTTCGAGCGCAAGCTGGACGGCATCCGCTGCATCGCGATCCGATCCGGGGACAGTCTCGAGCTGCTCTCGCGCAACGACCTGCGTCAGAACGAGCGCTATCCGGAGCTCGTGGACGCGCTCGGGGCCGAGGCATGCCGCGAGTTCGCGGTCGACGGCGAGGTGGTGGCGTTCGAAGGGTCGCAAACCAGCTTCGCTCGCCTGGCCCAGCGCCACCAGCGCTACGTGCCGGTCTTCCTGTACGTGTTCGACGTTCTGTGGCTGGAGGGTCACGATGTCCGCAGGCTGCCGCTGCGCACCCGCAAGCGCCTGCTCAAGGGCGCTCTGCACTTTCACGGCAACGTCCGCTGGACTCAGTACCGAAACGGCGGCGGCGAGGCGCTGTACGCCGAGGCGTGCCGCAAGGGCTGGGAGGGACTGATCGCCAAGCGGGCCGACAGCCCCTACGTCACCGCACGCTCGCGCGACTGGCTGAAGCTCAAGTGCGAGCACGGGCAGGAGCTGGTGGTTGGCGGCTACACCGCGCCGCGTGGCTCGCGCGTGGAATTCGGAGCGCTGCTGCTCGGTTACTACCGGGACGGGCAGCTTCAGTACGCGGGCAAGGTCGGGACCGGATTCGATACCGACACGCTGCACGAGCTGGGCGCCCAGCTGCGCAAGCTCGAGCGCGCCGACGCCGCGTTCGCTGACGCGCGCGCGATCAAGGAGCGCCAGGTGAGCTGGGTGGAGCCGGAGCTCGTGGCCCAGATCGGGTTCACCGAGTGGACGCGGGACGGACGCCTGCGCCATCCCCGGTTCCTGGGTCTCAGAAACGACAAGCCCGCCGCTGAGGTGGTGCGCGAGGGATGACCGAGACGCTCACGATTGGCCGCCGGGAGGTCGGAATCACGCACCCGGACCGCCCCGTGTTCCCGGAGGCGAAGCTGTCCAAGCTCGACCTGGCCCGCCATTACGAACGCGTGGCGACGGCCATGATCCCCTACATCCGCGACCGCCCGCTCGCGCTCCAGGCCTACCCGCAGGGCATCGACGGCGATGGCTTCTTCATGAAGTCGGTGCCGGGATATTTCCCGGACTGGGTCAAGCGGGTGACGGTGCCCAAGAAGGGCGGGACGATCACCCACGTGCTGGCCCAGGATGCCGCCACGCTGGTGTACCTGGCCGGGCAGAACGTGGTCACCGTGCACACCTGGCTCTCTAAGGCCGACAAGCCCGATCAGCCGGATCGCCTCACGCTCGACTTCGATCCTTCCGGCGGCGGCTTCGCCGAGGTGCGCGCGGCCGCGCGGGCGGCCGGCGACCGCCTGCGTGACCTGGGGCTGTCGCCCTACGCCATGACTACCGGCTCACGGGGCATCCACGTGATCTGCCCGCTGCGCCGCGGTCCGGGCTTCCCCGAGGTCCACGCCTTCGCGCGCCGGCTCGCCGAGGAGATGGTGGCCGACGATCCCAACCACCTGACGCTCGCGTGGCGCAAGGCGGAGCGCGGCAGGCGGATCTACGTCGATGTCAACCGGATCGCGTACGCCCAGCACGCGGTCGGCCCGTACACGGTGCGGCCCCGGCCCAAGGCTCCGGTCGCAGTGCCGCTCCACTGGGAAGAGCTCTCGGACCGGGCGCTCAAGCCGGATCGCTGGACGATCAAGAACCTGCCGGCACGCCTCGACGAGGGCGACCCCTGGTCGGGCATGACCGGCGCGCGGGCGCTGCCCAAGCGGACCTCCAGCTGACCAGAAGCTAGAAGCCGCGCCGCCGGCGCCGGCGGAGTCGCTTGCCCGTGACCTGCCAGGGACCCGGCGTGTGATCGAGCGCCAGGTTGACCAGCCAGACGATCAGCGCGGCGGCCACCAGCGTCCCAAACCCGCGAATGTGAAAGCCGCGCACGATCCCCTTGGTGATGTCGAGCATCAGCATCGAAACGAAGAACCAGGCGAGACCCAGGGTGAGGATGGCCAGCGGCAGGGTGACCACTCGCAGGATCGGTTTGAGCACCGTGTTCAGCACGCCAAACACGGCCGCGGCGGCCAGCAACGCGCCCACGTTCTTGACCGTCACCCCGGATAGCAATCCGGCCACGATGGCCAGGACCAGCGCGTTGGTCAGCCACGAGATGCCGAGGCGGACCGCCAGCGGCGGAGCCGGGTCACGCTCCTCGACGACGACCTGGTAGCGGCCGGGACTCACCCCGCCCAGAGTACCCCTGCGCTCGGCCCCCCGACAAGTCCGGCCGAGCGCAGCGGTTCGCGACCCAGCTAGCCGAGCGTCAGGGCAGCGTGTCCGTAGTCGATGCTGATCGTGCCGAACTTCGAGAGAACGTCGGAGCCCAGGAGGCCGAAGGCGTGGCCATCGGCGCCGGCGATCACCGAGCTGGTGGCCACGATGTTCGGGAGAGGCTGCCCGCCGATGCTCCAGTTCTTGAGCCGGACGTTGCGGGCGCCCTCCGAGCAGCCGACCCCGGTGACCTTGATTGGCTTACCGACTGTCTTCAGATGCAGTTGCCTGGCCAGCGCGTCGTCGACCAGGGTCTTCGATGAGCCGGTGTCGATCAGGAACGGGAATCGCCGCCCGTGGATTCTGACGACCGCGAGCGCCAGGACCTCGCCGTCGCGCGCCTTCAGGATGCGCAGGGGAATGGTCGAGGCCGCGTGCGCCTCACCACGCACCGACGCTTCCCCCCAGCCCGTGAAGGCGACGAACACAAACGAACCAACGAGCCCTGCAACAGCGATGAAACGACGCATCCTTACTCCCTTCAGGAGACGCTCGAGGTAGCAACCGGGGGGTCGAGCCTAGTGCAACGGTGCCTAGGGAGTCATCACCGCCGTATATGCGTCTAGCCGAGGCCTGAGGTTCAAGTTTTTCGCTGTACGGTTCGAAATCTCAACGGAGAGATTGGTGGTCATGTCGAGCTACGGATGGCTGACGTGTTAATTGATGGCTCACCGGCTCGCCTCTTGGAAAGGGCGCCCGGAACCGAAACGGATCTCGAGGCGCCCGCGAGCGTCGTGCATGAGTACCTCGCGCCGTCGCGTGGGCGACACGTGCCGGAGATGGTGATCGCGACCACGGTCGTGGCGATCCTTCCGCTGGCGGTATCGCTGGCCCTGCGGGCTTCGGGCGCGGTCTCCGGCTGGGTGTCCGTCGGGCTGGCGGTGGTCACGTCGCTCGCCGCCTCGACCGCTGGGAATGCCTTCTGGCGCAAGCGCGGCGGCGAGGTGCTGTTCGGCGAGCTGCTGTTGTGGGGGTGGATCCGAAGCTGGCGCCAGGAGCGAGAGCTGGCCAATGCCACCCGGTTGCTTCACCTCGTGGGTCCGGCCGCCGCGTCAAGCGTCGTATCGGCCGAGCTCAGTGTCGAGGAGCGCGAGCATCTTCTGCGCCAGCTGGCCGGCGCCCTCGAGGGCCAGGACGTATACCTGAACGGCCACTCCCACCGTGTGGCGCGCCACGCCACCATGATCGCCCGCGGGATGGGCCTTTGCAGCGAGGATGTGGCTCGGGTTCGGGCCGCGGCAGCCGTGCACGACGTTGGCAAGCTGCGCACTCCCAAGTCAATTCTCAACAAGCCCGGACGGCTAACCGACGCGGAGTTCGAGGTGATCAAGCGCCACCCGGTGGACGGCGCCCAGATGGTCGCGGCACTCGGAGACCCCGAGCTGACCCGGATCGTCCGCCACCACCACGAGCGGCTGGACGGCGCCGGCTATCCGGATCGCCTCAAAGGCGAGGACATCCCGGTCGGCGCGCGGATCATCGCGGTCGCCGACACGTTCGACGCAGTCACTTCCGCTCGCCCCTACCGCGAGGCCGCCCCCCATCAGAAGGCGATCGACATCCTGCGCAAGGAGGCCGGCGCGCAACTCGATCCGGACGCCGTGCACGCCTTCCTCGCCTACTACTCGGGCAGCCGGCCGACCATAGTGTGGGCGATCGTCACCTCCTCGCTGCGCCGGGTCATCGCCTGGCTGAGCGGCGATCCGGCGGCCGCCGCGACGCTCTCGGCGAGCAAGGTGGCCGCCGCCACGGCCGCTACCGCCGCGATCGGCGCGGCCGCCGGAGTCGCCCCCGTCCCGGTGGTGCACAATGCAGCGCGGCCGGCTCACGCCCACTCGATCGCGGTCCGACCGCACACGTCAACGACCGGGCTGCGCAGGAATGGCGCCCCGGTATCCGTATCGGTGACCCGGCCGGCCGCCGCGGCGACAGCCCCCGCTGCGCACACGTCGCCTCCCGCCAGGTCACACCGGGTCGTCGCGCACACCGCCGCAGCCACCCGGCGTGCCGCTCGCTCGGTCCACAGCGGCGGCCGGACGAACCACGCGGCGGCCCGCGCCGGCAGCGGCTTCTCGGCAACCGCCGCCAAGCCGGCCGGGAGCGCCTCCGGCGGCGGATCCGGCCCGGTCAACTCGCCCGCCTCCCAACCGAGCACGAGCAGCGGGGGCAACTCGAGCGTGAGCAGCACCGGCAACACCGCCCCGCCGCAGACAGCGCCTGTCGCCCCGTCGCAGGGTTCGAGCGCCAATGGCAACGCTTACGGTCACACGAAAGTGCTCGGAGATGGGCACGGCAAGGGGCAGGCCAAGGGTCACGACAACACCAGCCCCGCCCCGAGCCCAGTTCAGCCGCCGACCGTGCCGGTCTCGGTTAGCGCGCCGAGCAACGGAAATGACCAGTCCGCCGGGCACGGCCAGGGCAACAACGGCGACGGCGGCCACGGGCACGGCAACGCCAACGGGCACGACAGCAACCAGGGCAACGGCAACGGTCATGGCAATGCGAGCGCCAGCGCCGTCGCCCCGCCCCCCTCGAGCGTCGCCGTCCCCAGCCCAGGCAACAGCGGCCAGGACAATGCTGCCCCTGCGAACAACGGCAACGGCTCAGGCAACGGCGGCCACGGGCAGGGCAAGAGCCACGGCTAGCCGGCTTGCGCGGTGAGGCTGGTCGAGAGCGCCGGACCGCCGGCCAGGGTCTGGTAGACCACGCAATAGCGCTCGGTCAGCCGCTTGAGCGTGTCGAGCTGCGACTCGTCGGCGTCGGTGTCGAGCTCGAACGAGAGCCGGATCGCACTGAAGCCGACCGGCGCCGCTCGATCCACCCCAAGCGTCCCGCGAAAATCGAGGTCGCCCTCGGCCCGCACGCGGCCACCGCTCACCGCGATACCCAGCGAGGTCGACACCGCTCGCAGCGTGACCCCGGCGCAGGCCACCAGCGCCTGGAGCAGCATGTCGCCCGAGCACAGGAGCGATCCGTCGCCGCCCGTCGCAGGGTGCAGCCCGGCCTCGGCCAGCGCGCGGGCGGTGTGCACCGAGCAGGCCACCCCCTCGCCGAGCTCACCGTCGGCCGACAGAGTGATCTGCGCTGCCTGCGGCTCGGTCTTGTAGCGCTCCTTGAGTGGCGCCTGGAGCGCTCGCAGCTCGTCAGCATCCATCACGGATCCTGCGGTTCCTCGAGCGAGTCACCGCCGGCATCATCGTCGGCGTCGGCGTACTCCGCGTGAGCCACACCGTAGCTCTGCTCGATCGCGTGGGTGAGCCGATCGAGCGCGTCGGCGACATCCTCACGGTCGGCCTTGCGCTCGAGCGTCAGTCGGACGCCCGCGATCTCGCGCGCGAGGTACTCGGTGTCCGCCATCGAGCGGGAGTTGCGCTCGCGGTCGCGCTCGAGCTCGGCCTTGTCTCGGTCGGCCTGTCGGTTCTGGGCCAGCAGGATCAGCGGTGCCGCGTACGCGGCCTGCGTGGAGAACATCAGATTGAGCAGGATGAACGGGTAGGGATCCCATTTGAAGATGAGGCCGGCGCCGTTGAGGATGAGCCAAACGACGACGATGACCGTCTGCCAGATCAGGTAGGTGACCGTGCCGAAGAAGCGCGCGAATCTCTCCGCAGCCGGGCCGAACACGTCCGGGTCGACGGACGGCGCCCCGGGGGTGCCACGTGGCGTGCTCAGGTCGTCGCGACGCGCCATCAGCGGCTCACGCGCGTTGCACGCCAGTCCGCGGGAAGCATCCGGTCGAGCACGTCATCGATCGTAACCGCCCCTACCAATCGTTTCGCAGGATCGA
>JAFAYP010000280.1 GCA_019240305.1 Solirubrobacterales bacterium | reverse complement strand
CAGGAACACCACATCGACCGGGATCATGCGGACCTGCATGACCATGGCCTGGAGCGCCTGCGAGCTGCGGGTGAGCTCCTGCACGGCCTGCTGGAGGCCTTCGATCTCGAGGTTGGCGGTCAGCGCCTCCACCGCGGTACGGTGAATGACCAGCTCGCCCATCGAGTGCATCAGCGCGTCGAGGCGCTCGGCGTCAACGCGCACGGTGCGGGTCGCCTTCTGCGAATGATCGCCGGACTTCTCAGCGGCCGGCTTGGCCGCGCTCGGCGCGGGGCTGGTAGCCGGCGCCGCCTCCGCGGCAGGAGCCTCGGCAACTTCAGGCGCAGTCTCGGGAGCCTCCGGAGCGGTCTTCTCGGCCGGCGCGACGGGGGCGATCTGGGCGGCCGGGGCAGCCGGGGCGGCTGGGGCCTCCGGGGCGGCTGGGGCAGCCGGGGCAGCGGGGGCGGCGGCCTCAGCAGGTGCCGGGGCGCTATCGGGCTTGGTCACGTCGGTCACCTCGACCGTGGCCACCTCGGAGATCGCGCCGATGTTCTCCTTGATCGGCTCGTCCTCGTGGTCAGACGCGACCCAGGCGTCGATCTCGCGGCCCGCGAACTGCTCGAGTCCGTCGGAGGCCGGCATGCTGCCGAGCACGTCGCCGTGATCTTCCAGCGCGGCCAGGACCATGTGGGCGCGCACGGCCGGCATCATCACATCGTCGGTCAGCTCGACGCGGATCCGCAGCACGCGGGCGCCGGCGTCGCGGGCGGCCTGCACCGCGGCGTGATTGGGGACGTCGATGCCACCGGCGCGCTCGACCTCCTGCTCGGGAGTGCGTGGGCGGACGAGGCTGTGCAGCCGCCTGACGAGCGGCGCCGGGTCGAGCTCCTCCTGACCGTCGGTCTCGATCGAGTCCGTGGCGGCCGACAGCGCGTCCAGGCAGGCGAATACGGTGTCGATGGCCTCGGAGGGGAGCCCGCTGGTGCGCTGGCGCAGCAACTCGAACACGTCCTCCATGTTGTGAGTGAGCTCGGCGATCTTCGCGAAGCCCATCGTCGCGCTCATGCCCTTGAACGAGTGAGCGATCCGGAAGATCTCCTCGACCGTGGACTGATCCTTGGGGTCCTCCTCGAGGCGGACGATGGCGAGGTTCAGTTGTTCGAGATGCTCGCGGGCCTCCGCGAGGAACATCGGCATGTACTCGGAGGTATCCATTACGACTTTCGGTAGATGAAGGGGTGGATCGGTGCGAGCCCGAGCGACGCTGCATCGGTGATTCGCTCGGTTCCCCCGATGACCAGCACCCCGCCCGGTCGCAGGGCGTGGGCGAAGGAGGCGTGCAGCTCGTCACGGATCTGATCGGCGAAATAGATGACCGTGTTGCGACACATGATCAGTTCATAGCTCGACCCCGCGGGCCGAAGCTTGAGCAGGTCGCCCACCTCGAAGTTGGTCATGGACCGCAGGGCCGGCTTCGCTCGCCAGCCGTCTGCGGTGCGCTCGAACCAGCGCTCCATCGCCTTGGGCGGCGCGGTCCGGGCATCGGCCGCCGAGAACTCGCCGGCCTTGGCCCGGGCCACCATTCGCTGATCGATGTCGGTGCCGGAGATCCGCACGGTGGCGTTGGGGATGACCTGACTGCAGATGGCGGCCAGGGTGTAGGCCTCTGCCCCGTATGAGCAGCCGGCACTCCAGGCCCGCAGGCGCCCGCCGGCGGACAGCTCCTGGAGCAGGCCGCTTTCCAGCCGCGCCCACTGGTCCGGGTGGCGCCAGAGCTGTGAGACGTTGATCGTGACGCGGTCGAGCAGGTTGTCGAGCTGGGCGGCGTCGCTGCGCAGCCGCGGCAGCGCGTCGGTCAGCTTGGTCACGCCCAGCCGCGACCAGTAGGAGCGCAGCCGCCGCTCCATCTGAGGCCGCTTGTACTGGGTGAGGTCGATGCCGCAGATCTGCCGCAGGCCCTCGCAGAACCCGATGTAGTCATCGGTGGCCGCGAAATCGCTGCGCCCCGCGCCAGCGGCCGCGTCGTGACCACGATGGCGTGGCAGGCTGGCCCGCTGAAATGTGCGGGTCTCGCGCTCGGGAGTCATGCCCGTGCCTCGCTCGCGATCACCTCGGCCAGCTGGCCCAGGGGGTGTACCTCATCGGCCAGCCCGCTGTCGACGATCGCGCGGGGCATGCCATACACGGTGCAGGTCTCCTCGGCCTCGACCAGGATCCGGCCGCCGTTGCGGTGCACCTCGCGCGCGCCGGCCAGCCCGTCGTTGCCCATTCCGGTCAGCACGACGAGCAGGAGCCGGTCACGGTAGGCGCGGGCGGCGTCCTGGATCAAGAGGTCGGCTCGGGGCCGCAGGCCGCCCACCGCGGGCTCGTCGGTCAGCATCGTGCGGCCGTCCTGGGCCAGTCGCAGGTGCTGGCCGCCCGGCGCGAGCAGCGCCGTGCGGGGATCGAGCGTCTCGCCTCCGGTGGACTCGATCACACTCAGCTTGCTCGAGGCGTTCAGGCGGGCCGCCAGCGAGCCCGTGAAACCGGCCGGCATGTGCTGGACGATCAGCGTGCCGACGCCGAGCGGGGCCGGCAGCGTGGGCACGAGCGCGGCCAGGGCGCGGGGTCCGCCGGTGGAGGTGGCGATCAGCACCAGGCGGGCCACCTTTGAGGGCGCCGGCGAGCGCCGGGGAGTGAGTGCCGGCGGCTGCACGCCGCGAGCCCCGGGACGGGCAGCCAGCGCGCTGCCGTTCGATGCCGACCGGGGGGCCCGCCGGGAGGCGGCAGCCTGCTTGACCTTGGTCCCGAGTGCCTCGATGAACGAGTCGAGGCTCTCGTTGGCCGTCGGCTTGGAGACCAGATCGAACGCGCCCTCGGCCAGGGCATCGACCGCGCGGGCGCCGTGCGCGGCCGAGAAGGCTGAGACGACCACCACCGGGATGCTCGTGTCGGTCCGCTCGCGCAGGACCCGGAGCACTCCGAGCCCGTCGAGGCCCGGCATCGTGAGGTCGAGCGTCATCGCGTCAGGACGCTGGCGCTCGCACAGGGCGAGGGCCTCGTCTCCGTCGCGGGCGCTGCCCACCACCTCGATTCCGGCCTTGGTCAGGGAACGCGTAACGATGTTGCGCATCAAGGCGCTGTCGTCGGCGACGACGACCCGCACCGGCGAGGTGGTGGACATGTTGAGTTTGAGTTCTTTCGGGCTCGAGTTGGGGGTCAGGCTGCGAGCGCGAGCTCGCTCTCGCAGAAGATCGCGCTCGGCTTGAGCAGCACGACCAGACGGTTGCCGACCTTCGCGATCGAGTCGATCAACGTGGTGTCGGCGCCGGGCGCCTCCTGCATCTGCTCGTCCTCGACGGTCAGCACTTCCTCGACGCCGTCGACGATCACGCCGGCGGTCTCGTTCCCAGCCTCGACGATGACGATCTTCGTCTGCTCGGTCAGCTCGGACGGGACGCCGAGACGGGCGGCAAGGTCGTACACGGGGACGATCCGGCCGCGGAGGCTGATCACGCCGCGGACCCAGTCTGCGCGAGAGGCCACCGAGCGAGGCTCGGAGTAACGGATGATCTCGTGAACCTGCTGGATGGCGAGCGCGTAGTGCTCGGTACCCAGCGTGAACACGACAAGCTGGCGGGGATTGTTGGCATCTGGCATGACGTTCTTTGCTCCTTGCAGTTCAAACGAGCCGTGGGGGGTTGGCAACGCCCTTCCCATCAGTGGGTCGGTACACAGGTACTCGTCACTTGCGAGGGCTAGCTTTAGCTTGCGGCGCGTTGTTACGCGGACGCGGCGGTCTCGCTACGCAGCCGCCGCACCGGCGTCTGAGGCGGCCTCGCCGGCCGCCTCTGAGGAGACGGACTGACCGAGTACCTCGGTGACACGCAGACCGAACTGCTCGTCGATGACGACGACCTCACCGCGGGCGATCGCGGTCCCGTTGACCAGCAGGTCAACCGGCTCGCCGGCCATCCGGTTCAGCGTGATGATCGATCCCTGTCGAAGCTCCAGGGTCTCGCCCACCGTCATGCGCGTGCGGCCCATTTCGACGCTCAGGTCGACGGGCACGGCGCTCAGCCGGCGCAGGTCACCAACCGCGCCCGCGCTGATGGGGGCGGGCTCGCCGGCGCCGGACGGCAACTGCTCGAGTTCGAGTGGTTCGCTCATGGCTTGACCTATTGGACCGCGACGTCGGTGAAGAAGACCTCGTCTATCTTCACGTCGGTCTGGGATTTGATCTGGGAGAGGATCTCCGACTCCAGGTTGTTGCGTCCGGAGTCGGTCACCAAGGTGTTGGAGGTCTGGTTGGTGATCAGGTTGGTGATGATCGCCCGGATCACCGCCTCCTCGGGAAGCGTGCCCACCGTGCTTCCGGTAGACGTGCCGGCGTCGGCCGCCGTAGCGCCGTCGCTCTGCCCGGGGGCGAGCTCGAGGGCCACGGTCAGCGTCGCGTAGTGCCCGTCCTGGAGGTTGCACATGAACTGCTTGGGCATGATGTAGATCTCGCCGGCCAGCTTGGGCTTGACGACCTTGGCCGGCATCAGCTTGCCCTTGGCCACGTAGCCACCGCCGAGCAGCAGCACCGGGAGGAGGATCAGGATCTTCTTCTTCATGAGTGGGGTACCAGGATCGGAGGTTTCGGTGTCAGGACGGGGGAACTGGGTTCAAACGCATCAGCACGATCTCCACGCGCCGGTTGAGCGCCCGCCCGGCGGCGGTGGCATTCGAGGCGATCGGGTGCAGGTCGGCGTACCCGACCGCTCCCAGCCGTCCCCCGCTCACGCCGTGGGCGATCAGGAAGCGGACCACGGTTGTAGCCCGCGCCGTCGACAGCTCCCAGTTCGATGGGAACTCGGCGGTCGCGATCGGCTGATTGTCCGTGTGTCCTTCCACGGTGATCGGATGACTCATGTCAACATTGAGCAGCTGGGCCACTTCTTCGAGCAGCGGCGCGCCTTCGGGCTGGAGCGTGGCCTGGCCGGAGGCGAACAGGACCTTGTCGGTCAGCACCCGCACGACAAGGCCGCGACGCTGAACCACCGCCTGGACCTCGTTGCCGAACCCGTGCGACTTCGCGTACGCGTTGAGCTTTTCGGCCAGCGCGACGAAGCTCTCCTGCTCGGCCACCGAGGCGGCCATGCTGTTCAGCGCAGCCTGGAGCTGAGCGGTGCTCAACGGCTTGGCTGAGGCCGCCGCGGCCGCCTTGGCGGCCAGTGAGGCGGTCGAGGAAGCGTTGGCCGAGCCCGTGCTCGAGCTCGAGCGCGCAGTCGGCGTGGGCATGAGCGGCACGATCGAGGGCACCGCGGCCGTGGCCGGCGTGTGCTCGGCGGTCGACTCAGAGCCTGACTGCAGGATCGCTCGGCCTCCCGGGAGGATCGAACCCGAGAACGCGGCCTTGAGCGACTGCTGGAGTACCTGGTACTTGGAGATGTTGACCGAGGAGATCGAGAACAGGACCATGAACAGCGCAAACAGCAGCGTGAGCATGTCCGCGTAGGTGAGGAGCCAGCGCTCCTCGTTCTCCTGCTCGACGGCAGCCCCGCGCCGCTTCTTGCCGTGCCCGGCCATGGCTAGGCCGCTTCGGCCTCGCGCTGGGGCATCTCGGTCACGTTGTCGGCGTCGCCGCCCGAGCGCTCGGCCGGAGGCACGAACGACGTCAGCTTGTCCGCCACCACGCGCGGGTTGTCACCCGCTTGCACCGAGAGGATCCCCTCCAGGGTGAGCGTGCGCAGCTCGACCTCGGCGGCGGACATTGCCTTCAGGCGGTTGGCCACCGGCAGGTAGATCACGTTGGCCGACGCAACACCGAACAGCGTGGCGATGAAGGCTGCGGAGATCGACGGACCCAGCGTGGCCGGCGCGGACAGGTTCTGGAGCACGTGCACCAGGCCCATCACGGTGCCGATGATGCCGATCGTCGGCGCGAATCCGCCCGCCTTTTCGAACGGCAGCGCGCCGGCGTGGTGGCGCGCGGCCATGCCGTCGATCTCGGCCTCGAGGATGTCGCGCACCAGCTCGGGGTCGGTGCCATCGACGACCAGCTGCAGGCCCTTCTTGGTGAACTCGTCGTCGATCTCGGCGATCTGGGCATCGAGGGCCAGCAGGCCCTC
>JAFAYP010000607.1 GCA_019240305.1 Solirubrobacterales bacterium | reverse complement strand
GATCTGATGCGCGCCCGGCACCGGCTCGGGAAGCTGCTCTTGCGCCACAACGTCCGCTACGACGGCGAGGGAGACAACTGGACCCGCCGGCACCGGGACTGGCTCTCAAAGCTCGAGCTCCCAGAGCCCGGCGCGCAAGCCACCCTGCTGGACTACCTCGGCGCGATCGACGCGCTGATCATTCGCCGCGACACGGTCGAGGCGACAATCGGCGAGCTAGTGCCGAACTCGCCGTGGGCCGATGACATCGGCCGGCTGCGGTGCCTGCGCGGGATCGACACGCTCACCGCGGTCGGACTGTGCGCCGAGATCGGCGACTTTCACCGCTTCGATCGACCAGCGCAGCTGATGAGCTACCTGGGCCTGGTGCCTTCGGAGGCCAGCACCGGCGAGAAACGACGCCAAGGACAGATCACCCGTTCCGGTTCCCAACACGCCCGCCGGCTACTGGTCGAAGCGGCCTGGCACTACCGCCGGCCACCACGACTCGGCAGCGGCATCGAGCGCCGCCAACAAGGCCAGCCGGCAGCAGTGATCGCGATCGGGTGGAAGGCGCAACAGCGGCTGCACCGCCACTGGCGGCAGTTCGACAAACGCAGCAAGCGCAGAACGATCGCTGCCGTCGCCGTCGCCCGACACCTCGCCGGCTTCTGCTGGGCGATCGTCACCACCCACATCGACCCCACCACTTGACCGACCCATCAACCCCCAACGCTCGGCTGAGGAGGCGGCGGAACCCGCCCGGCCACCACGCGCGAGAGCACCCGCGGTGTGAGCTTGAGCAACCGCCCCGGCGGCCACGCTCGTTGCTAGAGAGCGGGCTCTCACGACGAAACCTGGTCCTGCGGTACCCAACCCGCGTATATCAGCCTGACCACGCGTCGCGCACCCGCCAGGACCGCCGCCTCCTCAGCCGAGCCAACCCACGCCGACGAAAACACGCCAGCGCCGACTTGACAACCACACCCCCATATCAGCTCACACGGTGGCGGTCGAGGAGCTCGGCGGCGCGGGCGAGCTCGACATCGGTGAGTGACGCCGGCGAGAGGGCATAGCGCGTCTCGTATTCGGCGACCAGGACAGTCCGCACGTGCTCGACGCCCGCGCGCGGCGCCTCGTCGGACACAGCTCCGGTCGTGTCCGGGTCCCAGTCGAGTCCAAGCGCGGCGTAGACATCCTTTAGGACGGCGCGCAGCCGGCCGGGGCCATCGACGACGACCACGCTCGAATGCAGCCACGCCCCCTTGACGATTCGCTCGGCGGCGCCGATCAGCTTCACGAGCCCGCGTGCGTTGACGCTGAACTCGCCCGGGCAGTATTCCCCGGGAACCTCGCCGACCCGGGCGTCCACGCCGACGCCCCGCAACGCCCGGGCCTGCCGGTCCGCCTCCGCAGCGAAGCGCTCGCGAATCGCCGAGCCGTCGGCGGGCATGACCTCGTCGAGGATCAGACAGCCCTCGTCGTACGCAGCGGCCCGGCCTCCGGATCCTCGGATCACCGGCGTGAAGCGATGCTCTCGGGCGGCGGCGACCGCGGTTTGGAATCCGGCCAGGAAGGTATCGCGGCGGCCGAAGGCGACGGTGGCGGCGGGCCGGTAGCACCTGACCAGGGGCCGCCGGCGCCTTGCGGCGACGAGGTCGAGCATCGCGTGGGGGAGGGCGACGTCGAGCGTGGGGTCGGGCCCGGCGCGACCCTCCAGGAAGTCCACCTCCACCGCGGCTAGAGCCCGAGGAGGCGAGCGACGATCACCGGCTCGAGATCGAGCGCGGCGACGTTCTCGGCGATCTGGGCCGGCGAGGTGGCGCCGAACAGCACGCTGGCAGCCGCCGGGTTGGCGAGAGCGAACGCGATGGCCAGGGCGCCGGCGCTCACGCCGAGCTCCGAGCCCAGGGCGCCCAGCCGGCGACCGAGCTCGCGCGCCTCGCGGACCCGGGGGGTGTCGAGCTCGTCGCTGGCCCGGCCGTGCCCGCCCGCGTCGTACTTGCCGGTCAGCACACCCCCGGCCATCACGAACGATGCGACCAGGCCGGCGCCGGAAGCGGCGAGAGCGGCGCTCATCTCCTCGCTCTCGACCCAATCGCGGCTCACGAGGCTATAGGGCAGCTGCGCCGCGCACGGAGGGGGGACGCCCTGCGCCTCGGCGGCCCGGATGGCCTCCAGGAACGGACCGGCCTCCCAGTTGACGATGCCCCAGGCTCGAGCCTTACCAGCCCGGATCAGCTCGGAGACGGCTGCGACCATGTCGGCCACGCCGAGCCCGGCCGGTGGCGGGTTGGCGTAGATCAGGTCGACGTAGTCGAAGCCCATCCGGTCCAGAGAGCCGTCGAGCTCGGCGACCGCGTCCTGCTCGGGCCAGAACTCCCACCACAGCTTGTTGGCCACGACCGTGTCGGCCCGGTCCCACCCTGCCGCCCGAAACAGATCGCCGAACAGCACCTCCGAGTAGCCGGTCGGGATCGGCGCGGTTCCCGTCTCATCGTCGTAGCGGGCGTCGTCGAGGAAGTTCAGGCCGTGCTCCCGGGCCGCCAGCATGACCGCGAGGCCGTCCTCGCGGGGGATGCGCTCGAACGTCCGCCAGGAGCCGAGGGCCAGCCGCGAGACCTCGAGCTCGGAGCGGCCGAGCGGCCCCCTGGGCATCTCGCGCTCAGGGGGCAAGCCGCTCGACCCTCCATCCGCCGGCCGGGTCAGGCGTGTACAGCAGCCGGTCGTGCAGGCGGCTCTGGCGGTGCTGCCAGAACTCGAACCGCTCGGGGGTCAGGCGAAAGCCGCCCCAGGACTCGCTCAGGGGCACATCACCGCCGGCGTGGCGCTCGTCCAGCTCCGCGACGCGCTGCTCGAGCCAGAACCGGTCCGCGACTGGCCGGCTCTGGGGCGAAGCGAGCGCGCTCAGCTGGCTGCCGCGCGGGCGAGAGTGGGCGTAGGCGAGCGACTCCTCGCGGGTGGTCCGCTTCACCGGGCCCTCGATCCTCACCTGCCGCCCGAGCCGCTGCCAGTGAAACAGCAGCGCCGCACGCGGGTTGGTGGCAAGCTCGCCCCCCTTGCGGCTCTCATAGTTCGAGTAGAACACGAAGCCGTTTTCGTCGGCCTGCTTGACCAGGACCATCCGAACCGACGGCCGTCCGTCGGGCGTGGCGCTCGCCACTGCCGCCGCCTCGGGCTGCAACGTGCCGGCCTGCGTCGCCTCCGCGAACCAGCGCTCGAACTGACGCAGCGGGTCCGGATCGGCATCCTCCTCGCGGAATGGGGTGTCGGGGTCGGCCACGCCGGCGATTATCGCTGTATCGCCCGCTTCAGCAGCGCGGGCTCGAACGTGGTCCGACCCATCAGGGCCGCTTCCTTACCGTTCAGGAACTCGCGGATCCCGTGGCTCTCGCCGGCGGAGAAGGTGGGGTCGGCCAGCTGGGCCGGCCAACCGTCGGGCGTCGTCACGTGGCCATCGACGCTGACGCAGAGGCGGGAGACGATCTGCATCATCGCAGAGGCTCAGGCCGCCAGGGCGTGGTCGAAGGTGTCGTGCAGGGCGTATGCGTAGGGATGGTTGAACGCCTCTCGGGCGTCGGGGCCCGGGACCTGAAGCACGAAGGCCTCGCCCGAGCGCCGGTCGTGCACGGCGACCGAGACGCGGTTGTTGCATGTGTTCCACAGCAGTGTCACATCGATCCCGTCGGTGCTGCGGTGGTCCAGTTCGCGGATGGGGGTGGTGAGCATGGCGTGGTCTCCTGTATTCGCGTCGCGTCGTTCATTAGGACTCCGCCCGAGCGGGAGATTCATCGCATCGCCGAGAACGCCGCGTGCGCGTCTAGGCTGCGAGGATGACGCCGGAGTCGCCCAAG
>JAFAYP010000149.1 GCA_019240305.1 Solirubrobacterales bacterium | reverse complement strand
GGGCTCTTGGTGACGAACGTGAACGAGCGATCCTCGTACACGGTGATCACGACCGGGATGACCGTCCCCAGGTCGCCCTGGGTCTGGGCGTTGAACGCCTTGACGAACTCCATGATGTTGACGCCGTGCTGACCGAGCGCGGGGCCGACCGGCGGCGCCGGCGAAGCCTGCCCGCCGACGGCTTGCAACTTGATCTGAGTGAGCACCTTCTTCGCCATGCCCGCCTCCTAGATCTTCTTGACCTGGTCGAACCCGACTTCGACCGGCGTCTCGCGGCCGAAGATCGACACCAGCACCTTGAGCCGCTGAGCGTCCTCGTTGACCTCGGAGATCTCGCCACTGAAGTCCGACAGCGGCCCGGAGACCACCTTCACCGACTCGCCGATCGAGAACTGGGCGCGGGTGCGCGGCCGCTCCGCGACCTCGCGGTGGAGCAGGCGGTTGACCTCGTCCTGGGTGAGCGGCACCGGCTCGTTGGAGGCTCCGACGAAGCCGGTCACGCCGGGCGTGCCCTTGACCAGCGACCACGAGTCCTCGTTCAGGTCCATGTTCACCAGCACGTAGCCGGGCATCGTCCGCTTCTCGACGGTGACCTTTTGGTTGTCCTTCATCTCCGAGACGGACTCGGTCGGCACGACGATCAGGCGGACAGCCTGCTGCTGCCCGAGCGAGAC
Source organism: Solirubrobacterales bacterium (assembly GCA_019240305.1). Classification (GTDB taxonomy): domain Bacteria; phylum Actinomycetota; class Thermoleophilia; order Solirubrobacterales; family Solirubrobacteraceae; genus Palsa-465. The sequence continues at coordinate 2,532 of JAFAYP010000149.1, read as the reverse complement.
GATCCTGTGCTCCAGGTTGTGCTTGACCTTGTTCTCGTGGCCCGAGTAAGTGTTTACGACGTACCAGCGAAACATTGCAGTTGTCCTAGTTAGGCCCTCCCAGGCCGGAGCGCTCCACAGCGCTACTTCAAGATGAACGTTACGAGCTTGCCGGAGACGAAGTCCGCCAGGCCGAGAAACGCGGCGGCGATGATGACGAACCCGATGACGACTCCCGTGGCCTGCATCACCTGACGCCGATCGGGCCACTGTACTCGCTGGAGCTCGCGCCAGCATCCCTCGAGGAACCCGATGAGCCGCACCGGCATCGCCTCGCGGCGCTCGGCGTGCACCGGTCCGGGCGCCGCAGCCTCGACCACTGCACCGTCGAGGTCCTCGGCGCCACCGCCTCGGCGCCCCCCGCCTGCCCCGGCGCGGATCGACTCCTCGGCCTCGAGCTCGAGCTCCTCCTCATCGGTCTCGTCCTCGGGCTCGCTGTCGGCCGGCCGCCCGAAGGCGAGCTGAGCATCGGCCAGCTCCACATCGGGCGTGGCGTGATCGAGCGGATCGGGGACTCCGTTCTCCTCGACCGGATCCAGCCCGTTCTGCTCGGGCTCGAGGTCCGGCTCGTGGGTGGCGGTCGGGATGCCGCGGCGCGTGCTCCCAGGCTGAGCGGGGCGGCGGGTCCGCCGGTCTTTGGCGCGTTTCCGGTTACGAGCCACGGATCGCTCCGATCAGCTCAGCGCGTTTCGCGGTGCGGGGTGTGGCGCCTGCACCAGCGACAGTACTTGCGCAGCTGGAGCCGCTCCGGATTGTTCCGCTTGCTCTTGTTGGTCTGGTAGTTGCGGCGCTTGCACTCCTCGCAGGCGAGGGTGGCAGCGATACGAACGTCTCCACGAGCCATCTGGGCGCTTCCGTCCGAGGGGTCAGGATCCGGCTACCGGACCGCGGGCGCAGAAACGAACGCCGCCCGGCGCCGGCCCCCAGTGTAGCGGGAGGGCGGCCCTATTCGGCGAGCTCCACGGGGGAGACCTCGAGGTCCAGCCAGCGATCGCCTCGCAGGACCCGGACCGGCACGGGATGGCCGATCGCCTCCTGCGTGAGCAGCCGCTGGACGTCGTCGACGCGCTCGATCGGCTGCCCGTCGAGCTCGACGATCAGGTCCTCGGCGCGCAACCCGCTGCGCTGGGCCGGGCTCTCGGGCGAGACCTCGATGATCTCCACCCCGACCGAGCGACCGAGCCGCACCCGTGCGTGCGGCGGCAGCGGCCGGGGCCCGGCCGCGATCCCGACCCACGCCCGGCGCACCCGTCCGTCTCGCATCAGCGCACCGATGATCTGGCGGGTGGCCGCGTTGATCGGGACGGCCAGCCCGAGCCCGACGCCGGCCACCGCGGTGTTTACCCCGATCACCCGGGCCGCGCTGTCGACCAGCGCGCCTCCGGAGTTCCCCGGGTTGAGCGCCGCGTCGGTCTGGATCACGTTGTCGATGTGGCGCACGGTGCGGCCCGCCCGCGCCGGCAGCGAGCGCCCCAGCGCCGAGACGACGCCGGCCGTGACCGAGCCGGCGAAGCCGTTCGGATTGCCGATGGCAACCACCAGCTGCCCCACGCGCAGGCTCTCGGCCTCGCCCAGGACTGCGGGCACCAGGCCGTCGCCGTCGGCTCGCAGAACGGCCAGGTCAGACAGGCGGTCGACCCCGACCACGCGCCAGCTCAGCTCGCGGCCGTCGACGAACGTGGCCCGGCCCCGCCGGCTCGCACTGGTGCTCGCCGTACCCGGCCCGGAGACCACGTGGGCCGAGGTGAGCAGGAACCCATCCGGGGTGAGCGCCACCGCGCTCCCGGCCCCGGCCGGCACCTGCCCGCCCCGCCCGCGGCGCATCACCCGCAGGTTGGCCACGCTCGGCGCGACGCGCTCAGCCACCTCGACGACCACCCGCGAGTACGCGTCGAGGGCCTCGGCCTCACGCGCCCGGGCCCGATCCTCGTCGTGCTGCGGCTCCCGGGCCCGATCCTCGTCGCGCTGCGGCTCCCGGGCCCGATCCTCGTCGCGCGCCGCCGTCGTACTCATGAGAGGCCGACCGTGACCGTGCGCTCCTCGGTGCCCCGGACGATCTTCAGCTCGAGCCGGCCGTCCGGCTCTGCCGCGTCGAGTGCTCCGTACAGGGTCTCGAGCCGGTCGAGGTCGCGGCCGCCGACCGTCACGATCAGGTCGCCGCGCTCGAGGCCGGCCCGGTCGGCCGCGCCGCCGCGCTCGACCGCCCGGATCAGGACGCCGTCGCGCTCGGGCAGTCCGACCGCGCGGCGCAGCCGCCGGGCCACGCGGGGCGGCGCGACGGCCACACCCAGCCGAGCCCGCCGGGGGGACTCGCCACGGCTCAGGAGCTCGACCCGCTCGCGCGTGCTCCGGTCGGCGGGGACGGCGAGGATCAGCCCACCGTCGGCCCGCACCGCGTTGATCCCCAGCAGCCGGCCGGCGCCGTCGACCAGCGGGCCGCCGGAGGATCCACGGGGCAGCAGCGCGGTGTGCTCGATCGCTCCCCTGATGCGG
>JAFAYP010000130.1 GCA_019240305.1 Solirubrobacterales bacterium | reverse complement strand
CGCTCGGCATCCAGCCTCGCCTGATCGGGCCGCGCTCGCGTCGTCCGGCTGTCCTCGAAGTCTCATGCAGCCCAGCTGCACATCGACTTCTGCGTCCTCGCCAGACATCCACTGGTGAGCGCTCTCGGTGCGACCGTACTCACGGGGCCGACCACTGATGCCCCTGCCCAAGGCCAACCTCGACGAGCTGACGACGTTCATCACCGCCGACGGCTCGAGCATCCGTGAGCTCGCGGGGCCGACGTGGACGCCCGCGCGCCACCAGAGCCTCGCCGAGGCGACGCTCGAGCCCGGCGGCGAGACCGCCGAGCACTATCACCCCCGCGCCGAGGAGCTGTACTACTTCACCGCCGGCGAAGGGCGGATGCGCCTCGGCGCCGACGAGTCCGAGATCCGGGCCGGCGACTGCGTCGTGATCCCGCCCGGGACCCCGCACAAGCTCGTCAACACGGGCCCGGACCCGCTCGTGCTGCTGTGCTGCTGCGCGCCGGCGTACTCGGACGCGGACACCGTGATGACCGGCGGGTAACCGCGATCCTCCGGGGCCTGACACGCGGCGAGCGCATCGGTCTGGCCGCCGTCGCGCTGCTCACCGTGCTCGCCGGCGTCGCCCGTCTGGCCGCCGGGACGCCGCACGTGCTCGCGTTCGTGCTCGCCGGGCTGGCGCTCGCCGGCGGCGCCTGGGTCGTGTCGTTCTCCACCGAGCAGGTCGGGCAGCGCTACGGCCCGGCGGTGACCGGGCTGCTGCAGTCGACCCTCGGCAACCTCCCCGAGTTCTTCGTCGTCGTGTTCGCCCTGAACGCCGGCGAGCGCGTGGTCGCTCAGACGGCGATCGTCGGCTCGATCCTCGTCAACGCGCTGCTCGTGCTCGGGCTCGTGATCATCGCCGGCGCTCGGCGCGCCCCCGACGGGATCATGCGCTTCAGCCCGCGGCTGCCCAACGACGCCGCGACGCTGCTGTTCATCTCGACGTTCATCATCCTGCTCGTCGGGCTCGCCAGCCTCGCGCACGACTCGGCCAGCCATCACATCCGGACGATCTCGATCGTCGGGGCGGTGGCGATCCTGGCGGTCTACGGGTTCTGGACCCGGCAGTACCTGACCACCGAGCAGGCGACCGACGAGCCGACGTCGCCGGCGCGCCTGTCGACCCGGGACGCCGTGGCGCTGCTCGTCGTCTCGGGGCTCGCCGCCGGCTTCGTGTCCGACTGGTTCGTCGACGCGCTGGCGCCGACGATCTCGACCCTGCACATCTCCCGCTCGTTCGCGGGCCTGGTCATCGTCGCGACCGCCGGCAACGCGGTCGAGCACGTGGTCGGCATCGTGCTCGCGCACAAGGGCCAGTCCGAGCTGGGGATCTCGGTGGTCAAGAACTCGGTCGCTCAGGTCGCGTCGTTCCTGTTCCCGCTGCTCGTGCTCGTCTCGCTGTTGACCTCGACCACGCTGACCTTCGGGCTCGCCCCCGTCTACACCGGGGCGCTGTTCGGGACCGCGGTGATCGTCTTCCAGATCACCGGCGACGGCGAGGCGACGGCGTTCGAGGGGGCGGCGCTGATCGCCGGGTTCGTCATCCTCGCCACCGTCGCCGCGTTCGAGTGACGCGCCGCGGCGTGCGGCCTGCCCGGCCCCCGGCCCCCGGCCGACGACCCGCGGCCCCCGACCCCCGGCCCCAGGCCCCCGGCCCCGGCCCCCGGCCCCGACCCGCGGCCCGCGACCCCGGCCCGCGACCCCCGGCCCCCGACCCCCGACCCCCGACCCCGCGTGCTATCTTACGTTGACGTAAGGATTAGTTTCTACCGAAGCGAAGGCGGTCTGCCGTGAGAACCCTCGAAGCCCCATCCACGCCGCCCTCCGGCGGCCGTCGGCGCCGCATCGGCGTCGACTCCGAGCACAGCCACTACAAGTGGTGGGCTCTCTCGTGCACGAGCCTCGGCATGCTCCTGGCCACGATCAACTCGGGCACGCTGATCATCGCCCTGCCCGACCTGGAGCGCAGCCTGCACACGAGCCTGCTGGAGCTCGTGTGGGTGATCCTCGTCTACATGATCGCCTCGACCGTCCTCGTCCTCTCCGCCGGGCGGCTCTCCGACCAGTTCGGGCGCAAGAAGGCCTACGTCGGCGGCTTCCTGCTGTTCGCGCTCGCCTCGCTCGGCGCCGGGTTCGCCGGCGGCGGCACCGAGCTGATCCTGTGGCGGATCCTGCAGGGCATCGGCGGCGCCTTCCTGTTCGCCAACTCGGCGGCGATCGTCACCGACGCGTTCCCGAAGGAGGAGCTCGGCGTCGCGATGGGAACCAACACGATGGTGGCCGCCGTCGGTCTGGTCATCGGACCGGTGCTCGGCGGCGCGCTCGTCGCGATCAGCTGGCACTGGGTGTTCTGGTTCAACGTCCCGTTCGGACTGCTCGGCAGCTTCTGGGCCTGGCAGGTCCTGCACGAGATCACCGGGCGCGCCGAGGACCGCTCGTTCGACTATCTCGGCACCGCGACCTTCCTGGTCGGCCTGACCGGGATCGTCTACGGGATCTCCAAGGGCGGCATCTCGGGCTGGACCTCGTCGCTGGTCATCCCGGCCCTCGTCGCCGGCGCGGTGCTGATCCCGCTGTTCGTCCTCATCGAGAGCCGGGTGCGGGCGCCGATGCTCGACCTGACGATCTTCCGCAGCCGCCTGTTCTCGACCGCCTCGGGCGCCGCGTTCGCCAACGGGCTGGCGCGCTTCGCGCTGATGTTCGTCTTCGTCTTCTACTTCCAGGGCGTCCAGGGCAACTCGCCGATCCTGGCCGGCGTCAAGCTGGCGCCGCTCGCGATCGGGATGCTCATCGCCTCGCCGATCGCCGGCGTCTACGCCGACCGTCGCGGCTCTCGGATGCTCGCCGTCATGGGCATGCTCGTCACCGCCGCCGGGCTGGCGCTGATGACCACGCTGCAGCGCGACACCAGCTACTGGTGGCCGGGCGTGTTCATGTTCATCGTCGGCATCGGCTCGGGCATGTTCAACTCCCCGAACACCGCCGCGATGATGGGAACGGTCGCGGCGCATCGCCGCGGCATCGCCGCCGGCGCGCGCGTGCTGGTGCAGAACACCGGCGCGGTCATCTCGATCGCGTTCGTGCTCGCGGTCGTCACCGCCTCGGTGCCCAAGACCGTCCTGTTCAGCGTCTTCTCGGGCCTGGCGAACCACATCTCGGACGCCCAGCTGAGCCCGTTCCTGGGCAACATGCACACGGCGCTGTGGTTCCTGGCCGCGGTGTCGGTGGCCGGGGCTGCAATCTCGGCGGCGCGCCCGCGGCACGCCCCGGCGTCCGCCGCCGAGGAGCTCCGCGACGCCGCGCAGTCGCTCGACGGTCAGGCGCGCGAGCCGGAAGCGGCGCTCTCAGCCGGATGACTCACGCCGCCGACATACAGGCGAGTCTGGATGACGAGCGGAGGCGATCAGCGTGAGTGCCCTCAGCCCCGTCACCGCCGGCGAGGGCGGCGAGCGGACGTTGCGGATCGGCGAGCTCGCCGAGCTGACCGGCACCACCCCGCGCACGCTGCGCTACTACGAGGAGGTGGGCCTGCTCGGCTCCGCCGAGCGGCGGGCGCAGGGCACGCACCGCACCTACACCCAGGCCGACGTCGACCGGGTGCGGGAGGTGATCCGCCTCCGGGACCTGCTCGGGCTCTCGCTGGACCAGCTCTCCCAGCTGCTGGAGGCCGAGAGCGCCCGCGCAGAGCTGCGCCGGGAGTATCGCGCCTCGGATGACCCCCACCGCCGCCGTCAGATCCTGGAGCGGGGGCTGGAGCATCTGGAGACCCAGCTGGAGCTGGTCCGCTCCCGGCGAGAGGAGATCGAGCAGCTGGAGGGAGAGCTGGTGGCGCGCCGTCACGCGGTGCTGCACGAGCTGGCCGAGCTGGGGCGGTGAGAGCGACAGACCGGTCGCCGGCGCAGGACGGCCGCTCGTGGTCGAGAAGCCCTTGACCCGCCGGCCACCGGGCGCGAGCGTTCTGCGGGCCGTTCCCGTCTCGATCGTGATGGCGCTGGTGGCCCTGTGCGGCCTGGGCTGCAGCCTGAGCGGACCCGTGCGCTATCAGTGGCGGCAGGTGTCGGTCGCCGGGGCCACCGCCTGCTGGCCGGTGGCCTCCGAGGAAGCCGCGCAGGAGCGGGGACTCATGGGCGTGCGTACCGTGCGCCACCCGATGGTGTTCGCGTACTCGCCGCCCTCCAGGCCGTCGTTCTGGATGAGGGACACCCCGGCGGCGCTCACCGGCGTGTGGGTCGGCGCCAGGGGGCGCGTGATCGGCTACTGGCACGGCCGGCCGTTCTCCGAGGCGACGCACCCCGCCCCGGCGCCGGTGTCGGCGGTGGTCGAGTATCCCGCGGGCGCCGCGCTCCCGGCGCTCAGCGCGCCGGCGCGCGTGGGAGCGCGCTGCCCGGCAGGCGCCGGGCTGTAGCAATCGGCCGGATGTCGGCTCTGTTCTCGCTGGCGCTGTTCGTCGGTGCCGCGCTGCTGTTCGTGCTCGAGCCCCTGGTCGGTAAGTTGCTGCTGCCGCTGCTCGGCTCCACCCCCGAGGTGTGGAACACGACCGTCCTGTTCTTCCAGGCGATGCTGCTGGCCGGGTATGCCTGGACGCACCTGACGAGCCGGCTGCTCTCGCCGCGCCGCCAGGCGCTGCTGCAGCTCGCCGTCCTGCTCGCCGCGGCGGTGGCGCTGCCGATCGCGCTGCCCCGCGGCTCCCACCCGCCGACGAGCGCCGAGCCGATCCCCTGGCTGCTGGGCACGCTCGCGAGCGTTGCCGGATTGCCGTTCTTCGCGCTGGCGGCGAACGGCCCGATGCTCCAGCGGTGGCTGTCGAGCCTGCGCCACCGTGCCGCCCGCGATCCCTACTTCCTCTACGCGGCCAGCAACGGCGGCAGCCTGCTCGGCCTGCTGGCCTATCCGCTGGCGCTGGAGCCGGCGCTGGGCCTGCGCGACCAGGGGCGCGGCTGGTCCATCGGCTACGCGGTGGCCGGCGGCCTGGTGGCGGTGTCCGCGGCGGCGCTGTGGCTGCGCCCGCGCTCGGGGCGCGAGGCGCAGCCCGAGCCGCTGGCCGCATCCGGGGAGCCATTTGCGGTCGGCGATCCGGCACATCACATCGATCTTGCGCCCCTACAGCTGACGCGGCGCCTGCGCTGGCTGCTGCTCGGGGCCGTTCCCTCGAGCCTGCTGCTGGGGACCACGACCTACATCACGACCGACCTCACGCCGATCCCGCTGCTGTGGGTGATCCCGCTGGCGCTGTACCTGCTGACGCTGGTCGCCGCGTTTTACCCTGGCGGCCGGCCCGAGCGCCTGGCGGCGCTCGGTCGGCGGCTGCTGCCCGGGATCGCGGCCGCGCTCGTCTACACGCTTGCCGTCGGCTCGGACCGGCCGCTCGCGCTGCTGCTGGCGCTCCACCTGCTCGGCCTGACCACGGCCGCGCTGATGTGCCATTCGCTGCTGGCGGCCGACCGCCCGCCCCCACACCGGCTCACCGAGTTCTACCTGTGGCTGGCGCTCGGCGGCGTGGTCGGCGGCGCGTTCAACGCGATCCTCGCCCCGGTGGCCTTCCCGACGCTGGTGGAGTACCCGCTGGCGATCGTCGCGGTCTGCGCCCTGCGGCCGCGGCCGCCCTCGAGCCGGACGGATCTGCTGACGCTGCTGGTGAAGGACCCCCGTGCCACCCGGCTGATGGACCTCGTCGTGCCGATGATCCTCGGGGCGGGCACGGCCGTGGCGCTCGGAGCGGTGCGCGCGGGGTCTCCGAGCGGGGCGTTCGAGGCCAGCAGCGTGGTGATCGGCACCGCGTGCGGGCTGTCGCTCAACCTCCTGCGCCGGCCGCTGCGCTTCGCCCTGGCGCTTGGCGCGATCCTGCTGACCCCGGCGCTGGCGCCGCCGGCGGGCCAGCGCGTGCTGGCCCGGGAGCGAAGCTACTTCGGGACCTATCGGGTGCTCGCCGTCGACGCCTCGCGGCTGCACGCGCTCTACGACGGCACAACGCTGCACGGGCTCGAGCGCTTCGGCACACCCGGACGGCCGCAGCCGCTGGGGTACTACAGCGCGCGCGGCCCGGTGGGCCAGGCGTTCGCCCAGCTGCCGGCGGCCACCACCCGGCGCGCCGGGGTGATCGGACTCGGCGCCGGCGCGCTGGCCTGCTACGCCCGCCCCGGGCAGCGCTTTGAGTTCTTCGAGGTCGATCCGGTGGTGGTCGCCATCGCGCGCGACCCCGCGCTGTTCGACTACCTGCGTCGCTGCCCGGCGAACGTCGTGGTGGGCGATGGCCGCCGCTCGCTGCAGCGCGAGCCGCCCGGGCGCTTCGGCCTGCTGGCGGTCGATGCGTTCAATTCGGATGCGATCCCGATCAACCTGATCACCCGGGAGGCCGTGGAGCTGTACTTCACCCGGCTGCAACCCGGCGGGGCGGTGCTGTTCAACATCACCAACCGCTACCTCGCGCTGGAGCCGGTGCTGGGCAACATTGCGCGGCAGGCGCGGCTCAACTGCGTCGCCCAGCGGTACTCGCCCACGCGCGCCCGGGCGCGCCGGGGGGATCTGCTCTCCCAGTGGGCGCTCCTCACGCGCAGCCGGGCCGATCTCGGCCGGCTGGGCAGCGATCGACGATGGCATGCGTGCGTCCGCGACCCATCCGACCCGGTCTGGACCGATCAGTACTCCGACCTGCTCGCCGCGCTCCGCCTCGGCTAGACGTCCCGCCGCGCCGTATCTGACCCTCGGACGCGTGAAGCGTTACCTTTGTCCGAAAAGGTAGACTCGGCCCCGCGCCCCGGCACGTCTGTTGAGCCGAAGTGACCGCGTGCCGCCTGCCGGGTAGCTGACCGCCGCCCAACCGCCTGCCACGTGAAGAGCAAGTCACCCACACCTCCCGAGCCGACCTCCTCGGCCGAGCCGGCGGGCCGCCGGCCTGCGGGGCGCGGCTTCACATGGAAGCTGCCGGGCCCGGAGGCGACGCCGCACACACCGCTGACCGTCCGCGGACTGCTCGACGTGGTGGCGCTGGTGGTAGCGGCGCCGGTGCTGCTGGCGATCGGGGTTCCCGCGGAGGGCTACATGATCGGCGCCGGGGCCTGGATCGCGCTGCGTGCCCTCGGCGTGGCGGTCGATCGCGCCGCGCTGGCCATTGGCCCCTCGGCGGGCGAGATCGGCCTGCGGCTGGCGTACATGCTCGGGCGGCTGTTTGCGCTCGCGCTGATCATCATCGCCGTGCGCCAGGGCGTGAGCCGCGGCGGCGGGATGACCGCGCTGCTCGTGATCGTGTTCGCGTTCACCGTCGAGTTCATCATCGCCTGCGTCTACCGCCCGCGGCGATGACCTGGACCAGGAAGCGGATCATCATCGCGGTCTCCGTGGTGTACATCGCGGGCCTGGTCATCCTGGGCATCGCGTTCGGCAAGTCGCCCAAGGCCAACTTCGACATCCAGTCCGAGTTCAAGCTCACCCCGTGGGTCAAGGCCGGGCCGCTGGAGATCAACCGCGGCGTGGTCTACCTGTTCCTCTCGATCCTGGCCACGTTGGCCTCGGTGGCGTACGTCTCCCGGAAGATGCAGCAGCGACCCAACCGTGTCCAGACGGCGGTGGAGACCATGTACTCGCTGATGCGCGACAACATCTCCCGGGGGAACCTGGACCCGCGGATGGCAGCTCGATGGTTCCCGTTCCTGGGCACCGTCTTCCTGTTCCTGTGGTGGTGCAACATCATCGGCTACATCCCGCTGCCGACCAACTCCGAGGAGACGATCAACATCTTCGGCGTGGCGGTCCCCTCCTTTGCCCTGTATGCGGCGACCGCCAACGTGTCGGTGGCCTTCATCCTCTCGTTGGTGGTGTTCATCCTGTTCAACGCCGAGGGCTTCAGGAAGTGGGGCTTCCGCGGCTACTTCAAGCACCTGATGCCGAGCGGGGTCGGCAAGCTGCTGGTGCTCGTCGCTCCGCTGGAGATCATCTCCACCTTCATGCGCCTGGTCTCGCTGACGATCCGGCTGTGGGCCAACATCCTCGCGGGACACATGATCATCCTGTTCATGTCCGGGGGGATGGCGGTGATCCTCGGCATCACGGCGATCGGCTGGTTGACCCTCCCGCTGGGGGTCGCCGTCTTCATGTTCGAGGTCGGCCTGATCGCAAGCCTGCAGGCCTTCATCTTCGCAACCCTGTCCGCCATCTACCTCGCAGGCGCGGTAGAGGGAGGACACTAACGAGAAGGAGCTGGTTTCACCGTGCTTTCACACATCCTCCTCTTCGCCCAGTCCAAGGGCCTCGGCATCGGGATCGGCGGTGGTCTGGGCGCCGCGGGCGCCGGCGTGGGCATCGGCTACATCTTCGGCAAGGTGATCGAGTCGGTGACCCGCCAGCCGGAGATGCGCGATGAGATCACCAGCATCCAATGGCTGGGCTTCGCCCTCACCGAGGCCTGCTTCTTCTACGGCTTGGTCGCGGGCCTGATCTCCGGCTTCATCTCCTGATGCTCGGCGTCGGCGCATCATCTCCGCTCATCACCCCCAACGTGGGGCTGATGGTCTGGACGCTGCTGCTGTTCGGGATCTCGCTGTTCGTGCTGGCCAAGCTGGCCTTCCCGCGCATCACCGAGGCCCTGGACAAGCGACAGCGGGCGATCGAGGACTCGATCGATGCCGCCGAGAACACGCGGACGCAGGCCGACGCGCTGCTCGCCGAGTACCGCGAGCGCCTGCAGGAGGCCCGCGGGCAGGCCGACGAGATCGTCCAGCGGGCGCGCCAGGCAGGCGAGACGCACGAGCGCGAGTCCGAGGAGCAGGCCAAGGCCCGCCGCGAGCAGATGATGGAGCAGGCGCGCCGCGACATCGAGTCCGAGACCCGGAAGGCCATCCAGGAGATCCGCACCGAGGTCGCCAACCTGACGGTCGCCGCCACCGAGAAGGTGACGCGCAAGACGCTGACCGAGGACGACCAGCGGCGGCTCGTCGAGGAGGCCCTGTCCGAGCTGGACTTCAGCGCCCTGGCCTCGACGGAAGGCGAGCGGTAGATTGTGGCCTCTCACGTGAGCACGCTCGCATTCGAGGCACGCCTGGCGGCGCCAGGCGGCGTCCTCGTCGCCTCGTGTAGCGCTGCTCCACGTCGGCTCTTGCGTCCTTGCCTGGCATCCACCAGTCGCACCTCTCGGTGCGACCGTGCCCACGCGAGCGACCGCTGATGGAGGAGATCGCACAGGTCTACTCGCGCGCGCTGTTCGAGGTCGCCGTCGAGCAGGAGGCGCTCGACGAGATCCACGAACAGCTCGGCGCGTTCGCCGACGCGATGAACGACAACCGCCAGCTGGCGACGTTCTTCTTCTCGCCCTACTTCTCGACGGAGGAGAAGAAGGAGGGCCTGGAGCGGGCGGTGACCGACGCCCATCCGGCATTCGAGAACTTCCTGCAGGCGCTGATCGAGCGTCACCGCATGCCGGCGATCTTCCGCATCCGGACCGAGTTCCAGACCCTGTTCGACGAGGAGAAAAAGCTCCTGCCGGTGCAGATCATCTCAGCGATCGAGCTCGACCACGATACCGTTGAGAGCCTCGGCCGGCGCATCGGAGAGCAGGTCGATCGCGAGATCGAGCTGTCCTCCGAGGTCGATCCCGACATCCTCGGCGGAGTCGTGCTTCGCGTGGGCAACGTGATCCTCGACTCCTCGATCCGCAATCGCCTCGACCAACTTCGAAAGCAAGTCGCGCACGGTTGAGGGAGAAGCCCCACCGGCGACTCCCCCAAGGAGCCACTGAACCGACATGAAGATCAAACCCGACGAGATCACCTCGATCCTCAAGAGCCGGATCGAGGGCATGGACACGGACAGCGCCGAGCTGACCGAGGTCGGCACCGTGCTCTCGGTGGCCGACGGCATCTGTCGCATCCACGGCCTCGAGAACGCGATGTCGTTCGAGATGCTCGAGCTGCCCCACGACGTGACCGGCCTGGCGCTGAACCTCGAGTCCGACAACGTCGGCGCGGTGCTGTTCGGCGCGTGGGAGCACATTTCCGAGGGCGACACGGTCAAGCGCACGGGCCGGCTGCTCGAGATCCCCGTCGGCGACGCGCTGCTCGGCCGGATCGTCGACCCGCTCGGCAACCCGCTCGACGGCAAGGGCGAGATCGACACCTCGGAGACCCGTCCGAGCGAGCACAAGGCCCCCGGCGTCGTCCAGCGCCAGCCGGTGACCGAGCCGATGCTCACCGGGCTCAAGGCGATCGACTCGATGATCCCGATCGGCCGCGGCCAGCGCGAGCTGATCATCGGCGACCGCCAGACCGGCAAGACCTCGATCGCGATCGACACGATCATCAACAATCAGGATCGCGACCTCATCTGCGTCTACGTGGCCATCGGCCAGCGCAAGTCGGCCGTCGTGCAGCTCGCCAGCGTGCTCGAGGAGGCCGGCGCGCTGGACAACACGATCATCGTCATGGCCGCCGCCGACGAGGCGGCGCCGATCAAGTTCCTCGCTCCCTACGGCGGCTGCGCGATGGCCGAGCACTTCCTCTACGACGGCCGGGCGGCGCTGGCGATCTACGACGACCTGACCAAGCACGCCTATGCCTACCGCCAGATGTCGCTGCTCCTGCGGCGACCGCCGGGCCGTGAGGCGTACCCCGGCGACGTGTTCTACCTGCACTCGCGGCTGCTCGAGCGCGCCTGCAAGCTGTCCGACGACCTGGGGGGCGGCTCGCTGACAGCGCTGCCGGTGATCGAGACCCAGGCCGGCGACGTCTCGGCGTTCATCCCGACCAACGTGATCTCGATCACCGACGGGCAGATCTTCCTCGAGCCGAACCTGTTCTACTCGGGCGTACGCCCGGCGATCAACGTCGGCATCTCGGTCTCGCGGGTCGGCGGCAACGCCCAGATCCGCCCGATGCGCCGCGCGGCGGGCACGATGAAGCTCGAGCTCTCCCAGTACCGCGATCTCGAGGCGTTCTCCCAGTTCGGCTCCGACCTCGACGCCGACACCCGGCGCACGCTGGCCCGCGGGGAGCGGCTGGTGGCGACGCTGAACCAGAACGAGCGCCATCCGATGCCGATCGAGGACCAGGTGGTGCAGATCTTCGCCGCCACCAACGGCTTCGTCGACCGGATCAACGTCGACCGGGTGCCCGACTTCCTGGCCGGCGCAGTGGACTCGGTGCGCGGCAACGAGCCCGAGCTCGTCAAGTCGATCGCCGACGGCGACTGGAGCGACGAGACCCAGGACAAGCTTCGCGACGCAGTCGGCGTCTACGCCGAGGACTTCGGCTATGACCTTGACGAGGAGGGGTTGCCGCTCGAGGAGGAGGAGGAGCAGGAGTCCTCGCGGAGCGGCGACTCGAGCTCGGGCGAGAGCAACGGGTCGGGCAACGGCTCGGAGGAGAGCGAGCCCGCCGAGGAGCGCGAGGAGGAAGCCGCCCCGGCCTAGCACGGCCAGCGCCCCCCACACGCCATGGCAACCTCGCAGCGCGACGTTCGCAACCGCATCAGCGCGGTCAAGAACATCCAGAAGATCACCCGGGCGATGGAGATGGTCGCCGCCGCCCGCTTGCGTCGGGCCGAGCAGCGGATCGAGGCGCTGCGCCCGTACGCGGACGCCATCCGGCGGATGACCCGTCAGGCCGCCGAGGCGGCCGGCGACGTGCCCAGCCTGCCGATCCTCGCCGAGCACGACGAGCTGCGCGCCGTCGGCCTGCTCGTCGTCGCCGGCGACCGCGGTCTCGCCGGCGCCTTTAACTCCAACGCCGTCCGCGCCGGCATCCGCGCCGCGCGCGAGCACGGGGCGGAGAACCGCAGCGCTCGATTCTTCGCCTCCGGCCGGCGGCCCGCGTCGTCGCTGTCGTTCCGCGGCGAGGAGGTCGTCGAGAGCTTCACCGGCTTCAGCGATCGTCCCGCCTACGCGGACGCCCGCTCGATCGCCGAGCGCCTGATCGCCGCCTACGTCGACGACGAGGTCGACCAGGTCGAGATCTTCTACAACGGGTACATCTCGCCGCTGTCCCAGGTCGTCCGGCGCGAGACGCTGCTGCCGCTGCAGCGCGCCACGGTGCTCGACGACGGCGGCGAGAAGGACGGCGGCGAGAAGGACGGCGGCGAGGACGACGGCGGCGAGGACGACGGCGACGAGCCCCATGACGCCGACGCCCAGCGCCGCGCGCTCGTCGAGTACGAGCCCGATCCCGAGGACATCCTCCGGCGGCTCGTGCCCGACTACGTCGAGATCTCGATCTACCGGGCGCTGCTCGAGTCGACCGCGTCGGAGCACGGGGCGCGGATGACCGCGATGCGCAACGCCTCGGAGAACGCCAGCCAACTGATCGACGACTACACCTTGGAGATGAACCGGGCCCGCCAGGCCGAGATCACGCAGGAGATCATGGAAGTCGTGGCCGGCGCCGAAGGACTCGGATAAGGAGAACCACTGATGTCTGCCACCACCGAAGAACAGGACGAATCCACCCAGGAGGAGCGCAACGTCGGCCGGATCGAGGAGGTCCAGGGCGTCGTCATCGAGGCCGTGTTCCCCGACCGGCTGCCCGAGATCAACCACGCGATCATCGTCGAGCGCCCCGAGGCCGCCAAGGCCGAGGAGGACGAGGACATCGCCGCCTCCGAGGATCACTACCTCGTCTGCGAGGTTCAGCAGCACCTCGGCGACGATCGCGTCCGCGCGGTCGCGATGGACACCACCGACGGGCTCGCCCGCGGCGTCGAGGTGATCGACACCGGCGCCCCGATCACCGTCCCCGTCGGCCGCAGCACGCTGGGACGGATCTTCAACCTGCTCGGCGAGCCGATCGACTTCGGCGATCCGGTCGACGACGACGTCGAGCGCTGGCCGATCCACCGCGAGGCGCCGTCGGTCGAGTCGCTGGTCCCGACGACCGAGATGTTCGAGACCGGGATCAAGGTCATCGACCTGCTCGCTCCCTACGCCCGCGGCGGCAAGGTCGGGCTGTTCGGCGGCGCCGGCGTCGGCAAGACGGTCATCATCCAGGAGCTGATCCACAACCTCGCGCAGGAGCACGGCGGCCTTTCGGCGTTCTGCGGGGTTGGCGAGCGTTCGCGCGAGGGCAATGACCTGTGGCTCGAGATGAAGGAGTCAGGCGTCCTCGAGAAGACCATGCTGGTGTTCGGTCAGATGAACGAGCCGCCCGGCGCCCGTATGCGGGTGGCGCTCTCCGGCCTGACCATGGCCGAGTACTTCCGTGACCAGGAGGGTCAGGACGTCCTGCTGTT
>JAFAYP010000084.1 GCA_019240305.1 Solirubrobacterales bacterium | reverse complement strand
GTCAGCGCGGCGACGGGCACCCAGCCACCCGGCCCGCTTCCGGCGATCGCGGTTGCCAGGGTCGGGGCGAGCCCGCCGAGCGCGAAGCCGATCTGGGTCCCGATCGCCACGCCGGACAGCCGCACGCGCGTGGGGAACATCTCGGTGAACAGCGAGGGCCAGATGCCGTTCTGCGCGCTGTAGACGATGCCGCTCATGGCCACGGCGGCCAGGAAGATCAAAAGGTAGGTGCGGCTGGCGATGGCGCCCAGGTAAGCGAACATCAGGGCGCCGCTGCCGAGGGCGCCGAATATGAAGACTGGCTTGCGTCCAATGCGGTCAGCCAGCATCGCCCAGGCCGGAATGGCGCACAGCGCGACGACGTTGGCGGCGATCAGCGCCCACAGCATCGTCGTGTCGTCGAGGCCCACCGTCTTGACCGCGAACGACAGCGCCCAGACGGTCATGATCGTGCTGACCGTGGAGGCGAGCGCCCCCAGCGTCACGCGGATCAGGTTCGCGCGATGGTCGGATACCAGCTCGCCGAGCGGGACGCGATCGACGCTCCCCTCTTCCGCGGCCGACAGGAACGCCGGCGTCTCATCGAGCTTGCGGCGGATGATCACGCCGGCGATCGTCACCAGGGCGCTCAGCAGGAACGGGATGCGCCAGCCCCAGGTGTCCAGAGAATGGTCGGGCAGCGAACCGATCGGGAGCCAGATCGCGGTGGCGATCACCAGTCCGGCCTGCGTGCCGCCCAGCGTGAAGCTGGTGTGCAACGCGCGACGCCCGTCGGGCGCGTGCTCGAGGGTCAGCGAGTTGCCGCCGGCCTGCTCGCCGGAGGCCGCGAGTCCCTGCATCAGTCGGAGCGCCACCAGCAGCGCGGGCGCCCACAGGCCGATGTCGTTGTAGGTCGGCAGGCAGCCGACGAGGAACGTGGCGATGCCCATCGCGGTCACGGTCACGACCAGGACGCGCTTGCGGCCGTACCTGTCGCCGAGGTGGCCCATGAACAGGGCGCCGACCGGACGGGCGACGTACGCGACCCCGTAGGTGGCGAGGGACAGCAGCGTGCCCGTCGTCGGATTGGCCTTGGGGAAGAACACCTTGCCGAAGACCAGCGCCGCGGCGGTGCCGTAGATAAAGAAGTCGTAGTACTCGAGGACGCTGCCGATCCAGCTTGCGACTGCCGCGACCCGCGGTGTCTTGGCCCAGCGCTCGGGCTCGGGCTCTGACGGGGTCAGATGTTCGCCTGTGGTCTCCACGCTCTTCTCCCTTGCTCGCGTAATGTACGAACTGGTTAGTTCTATCCGCGATCGTTGATCGGAAAACCCGCATAGAATCGGCGCATGTCACGGAGTCAGGAGCTGGACGGTTCCCGACCGCTGCGCCGCTCGGCGCCGGCGCGTCAGCGCGACGCAGCCCAAACGCAGGCTGACATCCTTCAGGTCGCCACCAAGGAGTTCGCCGAGCGGGGCTACACCGGCGCGCGGGTGGATCAGATCGCCGAGCGCACCCGCACGACCAAGCGGATGATCTACTACTACTTCGGGGGCAAGGAGCAGCTCTGGATCGCTGTGCTCGAGCGCGCCTACGCCGGGATCCGCCACGCCGAGCAGGAGATCGACGTCGAGCATCTCGACCCCGTGGCGGCCATCCGCCGGCTGGCCGAGCTCACCTTCGACCACCACGAGGCCAATCCGGACTTCATCCGGCTGGTGAGCATCGAAAACATCCACCATGCTGAGCATCTCAAGCGCTCGCCCGGGATTGGCACCCTGAACTCCCCGGTCATCGAGCTGATCGCCCGGATCCTCGACCGGGGGCGGGAGTCGGGCGAGTTCAAGCGCGACGTCGACCCGCTCGACCTCCACATGCTGATCAGCTCCTACTGCGTGTTCCGGGTCGCCAACCGTCACACCTTCGGCGCGGTCTTCGGCCGCGATCTGCGCAGCCGCCAGCTTCGCGATCGCTACCGGGCGATGCTCGGCGACACCGTCGTGGCCTATCTCACCACCGCGTGAGCTCTGGAGCCAGTCTGGCAAGCTTCACCTAATGAGCGTCGCGGAGGTCCCCAGGCTCGGCCGTCCCGGCGCGGCCAGCGTGCAGGCGGGTCGCGACGCGTTGGCCGGGCTGCTCGGCGCGGACCGGGTGGGGACCGGCGCGGACACCCTGGCCCAGCACGGCCACGACGAGTCGTTTCACCCCCCGGCTCGTCCCGACATCGTGGTCTGGCCGCGCAGCGTGGAGGAGGCCGCCGGGATCGTGCGCATCGCGCTGGAGCATCGGCTGCCGCTCGTGCCGTTCGGAGCCGGGACCTCACTCGAGGGCCACGTCGCGGCACTGGCCGGAGGCATCAGTGTCGACATGCGCGAGATGGACGCGATCGGCCGCCCGTCGCTCGATGACCTCGACGTGGTGGTGCAGGCCGGCGCGACCCGTCGCGCCCTCGACGCTCGCCTGCGAGGTGAAGGCGTGTTCTTCGCGGTCGACCCGGGAGCGGACGCCACGATCGGGGGGATGGCCGCGACCGGCGCGTCGGGAACTCAAACCGTGCGCTACGGGACCATGCGCGAGAACGTGCTCGCGCTCACGATCGTCAACGGATGGGGCGCGGTCGTGCGCACGCACTCGCGCGCGCGCAAGTCCTCGGCCGGTTATGACCTGACCCACCTGATGATCGGGTCGGAGGGGACGCTCGGTCTGATCTGCGAGCTGACGTTGCGGGTCCGTCCGGTGCCGCCGGCGATCGCCGCCGCGGCCTGCACGTTCCCGACGGTGGCCGAGGCGGTGCGCTGCGCGGTGGCCGTCGCCCAGTACGCAATCCCGGTGGCGCGGATCGAGCTCGCCGACGAGCTCCAGATCGAGGCCATCAACCGCCACGACGAAACCGCGTTCGAGGTCGCACCGACGCTGTTCCTCGAGTTTCACGGTATGTCGGAGGCCGATGTGGCGGCGCAGGCGCAGGAGACCGCGGAGATCGCGGCCGAGTTCGGCGGCGGCAGCTTCGCATGGGCGTCCGACGAAGGGGAGCGCCGGCGGCTCTGGCACGCTCGCCACCGCGCCTACGACGCGGCTCGCGCGCTGAAGCCCGGCAGCGCCGGCCTCACCACCGACGTGTGCGTCCCGGTCTCGGCGCTGGCCGACTGCGTGGCGGCCGCGCAAACCGACATCGCCGAGCACGATCTGATCGCGCCGATCGTGGGCCATGTGGGCGACGGCAATTTTCACGTGTGCGTTCTGGTCGACCCCAATGACGCCCACGACATCGCCCGCGCGGAGGCCTTCCACGGGCGCCTGGTCGAGCGGGCCCTTGCGCACGGCGGCACGTGTACCGGCGAACACGGCGTCGGCTACGGCAAGGCGCGCTTCCTGGCCGCCGAGCACGGCCCGGCCGGCCTGGAGATGATGCGCGCGGTCAAGCGCGCGCTCGATCCGCACGGCATCTTCAATCCCGGCAAGGTCCTCGGCTGACCGCCTCCGGGTCGGTGGGTACCCCCCGCACGGCCTGAGCGCCGGAACCTGTGCGAAATCGCCACTCCGGCCGAGACCTCTCAAAGCCCGCCGGGGTCCTGCCGATCCCGAGAGTGTCGCAAAAGGCAAACTCGTTGTGAGGCGGGGACGCAAAGCCAGGGGTCTCGGGTAGGAGATGGCCCAGCTGCCGACATTCAGGAGATCGTGTGCCATCGATATGGCCGCCCTGCATGGAGGTTCAGTCTTGTCTACTTTCGTCCGCTCACGCCTGCGCGTCACCGTCACTCGGATCGCCGCTCTAGCCTGCCTGGCGTGGTTCGTCGCCCCCGGTGTCGCCTCCGCGTCGAACTCGATTCGGGCGACATGCCAGACCCCGCCAGTCAGCACTCCGTTCTCGCAGTGGGGCGACACAAACAGCTACTACCTCGTGCCCGGAGGCTCGTTCGAGGGGACGGCCGGCCAGGTGGGCTGGACCTTGTCGGACGCGACACTCACCGCGGGTAACGAGCCCTTCTACGTCAACTCGAGCGGCGACAGTCAGTCGTTGACCATTGCCGGCGGGGGCAGCGCAACCTCCCCTTACTTCTGCGTCGATAACACAATGACCTCGCTGCGGTTCTTCGCCCAGCAGGCGGCAGCCGGTGGCGATCTCCAGGTGCAGGCACTCGTGCAAACGAACGACGGAGTGCAGACCGTGTCGCTCGCCGACCTCGCGGACGGCTCCATGCCTTCGTGGGCGCCGTCGCAGCCGATCAGTGGCGACACCTCCGGCCTGGCCGACGGCCAGACGCTCCAGGTGGCGCTTCAGTTCAGCGTGCCGGCCTCGTCCGCGGCCTGGCAGATCGACGACGTGTACGTCGATCCCTGGCGGTCGGGCTGATCCGGCCAATCCGAGCGGGAACACGGATAGCGAGAAGCGGCCCGTGGAGCACTACGAGGACCAGGCCGAGTCGGCCACGGAGCAGCTGCTCGAGCACAGCTGGGAGCGCCGCGTGCGGCGCGCGTCCCAGCGGGAGCTGCTGATCGACACGGTCGCGGGCGCTCTGTTCGTGGCGGTGGCCGCGGGACTCCTGCTGGGGGCCCGCGGGCTGCATCCCCACGCTGGGCAGACAGGCCCGCTCACCGGGACCGGCGTGCTTCTGATCGTGGTCTACGCGATCGCGGCGAGGATCGAGTTTCCCGTGGGCACCGGCTACGTGGTGCCCACCCAGCTCATCCTGGTGCCGATGCTGCTGGTCCTGCCGCCGGCCGCCGTCCCCGCCGCGGTCGGCGTCGGGATGGTTCTCGGGAACGCCGTGGACTGGATGTTCGGCCGGGTCCCACCCCGTCGGCTGCTCTCGGCAGTGCCTGACTCCTGGCACGCCGTCGCGCCCGCGGCCGTGCTGCTCCTGGCCGGGTCGCCCACGATCGGCTTCGGCCAGCTGCCGCTCCTGGCCGGGGCGATCGCCGCCGGTTGCCTGCTCGATCTCGTCTGCTCGCTGACGCGCATGCGCCTGGCCCGTGCGGTGCCGCAGGTCGATCTGCAGATCCGTGTGATCGCGATGGTCTGGACGGTCGACGCCTGCCTGGCCCCGGTCGGCTTCCTGGCCGCGATCGCCACGCGTGAGCACGGCCCCGCGATCCTGCTCGGGCTGCCGCTCGTGGTCCTGCTCTGGCTGCTGGCCCGCGACCGCAGCCAGCGGATCGACAAAGCCCATCACCGGCTCAAGCTCGTAGAGCAGGAGCGGGTGCGCCTGCAGTCCGCGGTGCGGCGGCTGGGTGATGCGTTCGCCGCCAAGCTCGACCTCGGCGGGCTGCTGGAGATCCTCCTGCATGGGTCGATCGAGGCGCTCGACGCCGCGGCCGGCCGACTCGAGCTACCCAGCGCCCCATCGCCCGTGCGACTGTCGGTCGGCGTCGAAGGGTGGCTCGATGCGCTCGAGCACGAGGCGCGCGCCGAGGAGGGGAGCGCCGGCCCGGTGCAGATCGGCAAAGCCGGGGTATGGCGACTGAGCGTGCCGATGCGCATCGCGGCTTCGCCCGGGGAGATGCCGGGATCGCTGTGGCTCGTCCGGGCCGATCGCGCATTCGAGGAGGATGAGATCGCGTTGATGTCCGAGCTCGTCGCCAAGGCCGAGCTGGCCGCGGCCGAGATCATCGACAACCAGTTGATCCGTCAGGAGGCGATGACCGACCCGCTCACCGGGCTCGGCAACCGCCGGAGGCTGACCTCCGACCTGCGCGCGGCCCTGGAGGACCGCGCCGGCGACGCCGGTTCTTCGCTGCTCTTGCTGTTCGACCTCGATGGCTTCAAGGCCTACAACGACACGTTCGGCCACCTGGCCGGCGATGAGCTTTTGGCCCGCCTCGGCGCCCGGCTGCGCCGCGCGGTCGACGGCTTCGGTCGCGCCTATCGGCTGGGTGGCGACGAGTTCTGCGCCCACCTCGACCTGTCCGGCATCGACCCGCACGCGCTGATCTCGACCGCGGCCCGCGCCCTGACCGAGTCCGGTCCGGAGTTCACGATCCGCGCCTCGCTCGGCGTCGTGCTGCTGCCTCAGGAGGCGAGCGACACCTCGCTCGCGCTGCGGCTGGCCGACGAGCGGATGTATGCCCACAAGCGCCGCCGGTCCACCGGCGCGGGTGGCCAGGCCAGCGAGGTCCTGCTGCGCGCGATGCGGGCCAAGCAGCCCGCGCTCGATCAGCACGCCGGCGATGTCGCCCGTCTCGCCGCGCGCGTGGCCCGCCGGCTCCAGGTGAACGGCGAGGCGCTCGACGAGGTGTTCCGCGCCGCCCAGCTGCACGACATCGGCAAGGTCGGGATCCCGGACGCGATCCTGAATAAGTGCGGTGGCCTGAGCGACAGCGAATGGGAGTTCGTCCGCAACCACACGCTCCTCGGCGAGCGCATCCTCCACGGCGCGCCCGCGCTGCGGCCGATCGCGCGGCTGGTCCGCGCCAGCCACGAGCGCTGGGACGGGTCGGGCTATCCGGACCGGTTGCGCGGTGAGGAGATCCCGCTCGGGGCCCGGATCGTCAGCGTCTGTGACGCCTACGAGGCGATGATCAGCGACCGGGCCTACCGGGCCGCTGTCCCGCACGAGGTCGCCTGCCAGGAGCTGCGTCGCTGCGCCGGCGCTCAGTTCGACCCGGCGGTGGTCGATGCGTTCCTGGCCGTGGTCGAGGACGACTCCGAGGAGGGAGCGTCCGATGCGACGCGCACGGCCGCGGCCCACGTCCGGACGCTGCTCCGATCAGGCTCGGCGCGGACGGCGGCGTAGCCCGCGGCTCATGCGCCACCGGCGATCCGCAGCACGGCTCCGGTCACATAACCCGCGTCGGGACCGAGCAACCAGGCAATCGCGGGAGCGATCTCCCCGGGCTCGCCCAGCCGTCCCATCGGAATGCGAGCGACGACCCGCTGGGGCCGGCCCGGGTCGCCGGCCGCGGCGTGGATCTCCGTGTTGACGATCCCGGGTGAGACCGCGTTGACGCGGATTCCGTCCTCGGCCAGCTCCTTGGCCAGCCCGACGGTCAGCGCGTCGACCCCGGCCTTCGCCGCGGCGTAGTGAACGTACTCGTGCGCGGAGCCGAGCGTGGCCGCGGCCGACGAGACGTTGACGATCGCGCCACCTTGGCCGCCGCGCCGGATTGACATCACGCGCACGGCCTGGCGAGCGCACAGCACCGCGCCCAGCAGGTTGACGTCGAGCACGCGGCGGATCGCCTCCACCGGCGTGTCGGCCAGGTCTGCCATATGAGCGGTCAGCCCGGCGTTGTTGACCAGACCCGTCACGGTGCCGATCTGGCCCGCGGCCTCGAACAGCCCCTCGACTTCGGTCTCCCTCGTCACGTCGGCTTTCACCGAGACGCATTGAGCTCCGGCATCGATCGCCCGCGTCCGCACGTCGGCGGCGGCGTCCGCGTCGGAGCGGTAGGCGAACACGACGTCGTGGCCGGCACCGGCCAGGACCAGCACGGTGGCGGCGCCGATACCCCGGCTGCCGCCGGTCACGATCGTCACCGGACGCGTCGAGGGCTGCACGGGTGGATCCTGGCAGAGCGGGGAGTCCGGACTCCGGGCCGTCAGCTGACCTGAGCCGCTGCGCGCGCTGACCCCCTCCGCCATGCAGCACCCGGCGATCGTGTCTGCGGCGTTGATCAGCGAGAGGTGCGTCAGCGCCTGCGGCAGATTGCCTCGCATCGCCCGGGTACCGGGCTCCATCTCCTCGCTGTACAGGCCGGTCTCGCTGGCCAGGCCGACCGCCTCGTCCATCAGCTCGGCCGCCGCGTCGAGGCGCCCGGCGAGCGCCATCGACTCGACCATCCAGAACGTGCAGGCCAGGAACGCGTTCTCCTGGTCCTGCATGCCGCTGTAGCGGTAGAACAGGGCTCCCTCGGCGTGCAGCTCGCGCCAGATGGCGTCGATCGTGCCGTTCATCCGTCCACCGGCGATCTCACCGAAGCCGCGGCGCGCGGCCAGGAGCACGGCGCGCTCACCGGCTTTTAGCCTCTCGCGCGGTGTCGGCATCACCCTCGGCCCGATTCTCGCCGGCGTCCTGATCGCGCTGACCAGCAGCGGACCGTTTACCTCCACTAACGGCTTTCAGGCCATGTTCATCGTGTGCGCCGGTGCGTCGCTGACGAGCATCCTGTTCGTGCGCAGGCTCCAGCGGGCCGAGGACGATCGGCACCAGCTGGAGAGCGAGTAGTCCACGCTGCCGCGATGACCCGCCGCTCCCAAGACGCCAGGGCCCTGCTCGTGGGCGCTCGCCTGGCCTGGGGAGCACTGCTCCTGGCGTGGCCGGACCGAGTCCTGTCCGAGGGCCCGGAGCCCGCGCCGGGCTACGTCCGCGGGGCGGTGCGAGTGCTGGGCGCCCGCCATCTCGTGGAGGGCGCGCTGCTCGTGCGCCGCGGGGATCGAACCCCACCCGAGTGGTCGATCGCGATCGACGCGCTCCATGGCCTGAGCATGGTGGCACTCGCGGCGTTCAGCCCAGCGCTGCGGCCCGATGCCCTGCGCAGCGCGGCTTCGGCGTTCACGCTGGCCGGCCTGTCGGCCTACGAGCGCTGAGCGTGGCGGCGGCTAACTCGCCATTCGAGCTTTCCGCGCGAGCGAGGGGCGGGTTGTCCGCACCAGAGCAGGGTGAACCAACCGTTCGCCCCGCGGGGCGTGCCGACTGGCGGGTAATCCGGCAGCTCGCTACGCGCTTCGATCCCCAAGTGGGGGGGCCGTGACCATCCGCGGATCGCCGCGGCGCCCGACCACGAACCAGATGGCCTTGACCGTCTCGTGACCGACGGTGAACAGGCGGTGGGGCATCGTCGAATCAAACGAGATCGAGTCGCCGGGCCCGAGCTCGTAGGTGTCAAACCCGACGGTGACGCCCAGGCGGCCGCTCAGCACGTGGCCAAACTCGTAGCCCGAGTGGCGCATCAGCGAGTCCTCGGGACACGACTCGCTACCCACTTCGTAGACCACGTTCAGGAAGTCGACATCCTGCGGGGTCTGTGGCGTGAGACGCTCCCAGTGGACCCCCGAGGCGAG
This sequence comes from Solirubrobacterales bacterium, assembly GCA_019240305.1. GTDB lineage: Bacteria > Actinomycetota > Thermoleophilia > Solirubrobacterales > Solirubrobacteraceae > Palsa-465. The sequence goes on along the minus strand of JAFAYP010000084.1, from coordinate 11,820 downwards.
TTCGATGGTCTTCCCGCCTCCGGCGCGCACGACCGGATCGAACTGGCCGGTCGCTGGTCCCTCCAAGCCGCCGGTCGACGGGGTTGCGGGACGCCGGTCGCCGTCATGCGGAGTCTGGTCCGAGCGCCGGCGCCGGCCCGAGAAGCCAAGCAGCAGCTCGTCGAGTGACAGGCCGAGCTCGCTGACGATGGCGTACAACGTCCCGACCGAGGGCGAGGCCTTCCCGAGCTCGACCTGGGAGATCAGGCTGGCCGAGACGCCGACTCGCCGGGCCAGCTCGCGCACCCCGACCTGCTGGCGAAGGCGCTCCTCGCGCACCCGCCGCCCGACGGCATCGGGCGCCACGCCCTCGCGTCCCGCGAGCTCGGCAAGGCCCCCTCCTTCCTCCTGATCCACCGGTTCGATCTCCGCCTGCAGCTTCAACTCCGCTGACTGTACAGCGGGTTCGCGCCGGTCTGATAGAAGCCGTTTTGCCGAGCTGTACAGCGACGGGACACACACCCGACACCAGGAGGAGAGACATGGCGGGCGCAGACGGGCGGATCCTGACCACACATGCCGGGAGCTTGCCGCGGCCGAATGAGCTGGCGGACACGATCTGGGCGCGGATCGATGGCCAGGAGATCGACGCGGCGAGGCTCGAGTCGATGATCGACTCCGCGGTCGGTGAGGTCGTGGCCAAGCAGCATGAGGCCGGCATCGACGTGATCAGCGATGGGGAGATGAGCAAGACCGGCTTCAGTACGTACATCAACGATCGCTTCTCTGGCTTCGCCGGCCGGTCGGAGTTCCAGGCCGACGACGTGGCTCCGTTCCCGAACCTGGCCATGAAGCTGTTCGCCACCGACTCGATGGCGCATCTGATCTTCGCGAACTGCGTGGGGCCGGTCGAGGTGGCCGACAGGGACGCCGTACACCGCGACATCGCCCGGTTGAAGAAGGCGATGGGGGATGCCGATCCGTCCACCGCGTTCATGGGGACGATCAGCCCTGGACAGATCGCGTTCAACTATCCCGACCAGCACTACGGCTCGCACGAGAAGTATCTGGCCGCGTGCGCCGAGGCGCTGGCCCACGAGTACAACGCGATCGTCGATGCCGGCCTGAACCTGCAGGTCGATTCGCCCGACATGGCGATGGCGGCGCATTCGCGCTCGGTGGGATCGAGCGTGGGCGATTGGCATCACCACCTGCCGCTGGCCGTAGAAGCACTCAACGGAGCGCTTGCGGGGATCCCGCCCGAGCGGGTGCGCTTCCACGTCTGCTGGGGGAACATCGGCAGCCCGCACCACTTCGACGTTCCGCTCGCGGAGATCATCGATCAGGTGCTCAAGGTCAACGCGGGCACGATCTACGTGGAGGGCGCGAACCCCCGCCACCAGCACGAGTGGCGAGTCTTCCGTGACACCAGGCTCCCCGATGACAAGAAGCTGATCCTCGGCGTGATCGACGTGAAGACCAACTACATCGAGCACCCGCGGGTGGTGGCCGACCGCCTGGTCCAGGTCGGCAAGCTGATCGGCAAGGACCGCCTGCTCGCGGGGACCGACTGCGGGTTTGACACGTTCATCCGCTGGTCGTTGGTCGACCCCGACGTGGCCTGGCTCAAGCTGAAGTCGCTGTCCGAGGGCGCCGAGATCGCCTCTGGCGAGCTGTAGGCAGCCTGCACCGCGGCGCCGCGGGCGATGGTTCCCGCGGCGGCCTCGATGCAGTCTCGCGCGGACGCGGCCTGAACGGCCCGCCTTGAACCCGTGCGCAGGTATAGGCTCGGCGAAACCCGAAAGGAGCCCATCATGGTCAAGGTCGTGGTCGCCTACGGCGCGCCGGAGGACCCGGCGTCATTCGATCAGTACTACACGGAGACGCACGTCCCGCTCGCGGAGAAGATCCCCGGCCTGCACCGCTTCGAGTACGGGAAGGTTCTGGGTACGCCGGACGGCTCGCAGGCGCCGTACTACTACATGGCCGAGCTGTGGTTCGACAGCCCGCAGGACGTCGAAGCGGCGTTCGGAAGCCCCGAGGGCCAGGCCGCCGCCGCCGACGTGAGAACCTTCGCCACCGGCGGCGCGACCATGATGATCGCCCAGGTCTCCTGAGCTCAGCGACCGGCGCCGGCGCCGTCGAGTGCCTCGGACACCGCCGCGCTTGACGTCAGGGCTATGAGCCGACGCGGATCAGCTCGAGCGTGTTCTGCTGCACGCGCTCGAGGCTCATCATGAAGCTCGGCGAATACAGCGAAAGATGGTCGAAATCGGCGTCGCGGCGGGCGATGCCGGCGCGGACCTGCTCGGGTGTGCCAGCCACGCCGATCGCGTCGAGCATCTCGTCGCTGACCGCGGCGATCATCGCCTCCCGGTCGCCGGCGGCGAACGCCTGGCGAATCCGCTCAGCCTCGGCGCCGAAGCCACTGGCCTCGAGCATCGGCGCGTACGCGCGGGGCGCCGCGTAGAAGGCGAGCTGCCCGGCGAGCTCCCGGCGTGCCTGCTCCTCGTCGTCGGCCACGGAGCACAGCAGCATCCCCACGATCTCGATATCGGAACAATCTCGGCCGGTCCGCTCCGCGCCGGCGGCGATCGCCGGGCGTACGACCTCCTGCACGTAGCGCGAGCTGAACGTGGGGTGGCAGACGATCCCGTCCGACACGCGGCCGGCGGTCTCGATCATGCGCCGGTTCACGCCCGCGGTGAAGATCGGGATCTGCTCGCGGACGGGTGGGAGGACCTCGGCCGTCGCGGCCAGGTTCATCGAGTAGAAGCGACCCTCGTGCTTGACCGGTCCCTCGTGCAGGCGCCAGATCCGGCGCAGCAGAGGCACGAGCTCCTCGAGGCGCACCGCCGGCGCCTGCGGATCCGGAACGCCGTGCCAGCCGATCTGCATGCCCTTCGTGCCCGTGCCGAGACCGAGCACGAGGCGGCCGTCGCTCAGCTCGTCGATTCCGCGCGCCTCGTTGGCCAGGACGAGCGGTGAGCGGCCGACCGCGTAGGCGATCGCGCTGCCCACCCGGCAGCGCTCCGTGTTCTGGGCCATCGCGGCCAGCGCGACGATCGCCGAGCGGTCGTTGAACTCACTGGTCCAAGCGGCGTCGAGACCGGCGGCATCAGCCGCCGTCGCGATCTCGACGGTGTCGGCCATCCGGCCGGCCAACACGCACACCCCACGGGTTGCCATGCGCGGACGCTACCAGCGTGCAAGTCGATGCCCGCCCCTGCGCGCGTCCTCCTGCTAGCGTCGAGCCGGCCGCAACTCCTCGTCGGGTCATGCGGTTAAGGGATCAACCGGCGACGAAGTCGGCAGGGGGGTCGACGTCCTGCTCGCCGGCCAATGGGAACTCGAACGCCTCCAGAGGCGGGAAAGTGGAGCCTCGAATGTCCAGACGCATGTCACGCCTGTTCGTCTCGATCGCATGCGCGATCGGCCTGGGAGCCGCCATACCGGCGGCGGCGGGAGCCGTCGTCATCGGCATCGGCGACTCGAACACGGCGATGTTCTCCGACCCTCGTTTTGCCGCGCTCGGCATCAAGACAGCGCGCGACGTGATCCCGTGGGACATCATCACCAGGCGGGCCGATCGCGGCGACCTGGCCGCCTTCCGCGGCTGGCTGAGCGCTGCCCAGGCCCAGCACGTGACCCCGCTGGTCTCCTTCGGCGCCGACGACACCAACCCGGCGGCCAACTACGTGCCGAGCGTCGGCCAGTACGAGACCGCGGTCAAGGCGTTTCTCAAGGACTTCCCGCAGATCACGGACTACACCGCGTGGAACGAACCCGACTTCTCCTACCGGACGCTGGCCCGCAACCCCGCGCTGGCCGCCAACTACTTCAACGCGCTGTACACACTGTGCCACCACTGCACCGTGCTGGCCGGCGATGTGTACCTGCCGGCGACCGGGACGGCATACATCGACCACGCGGTGGCGACGCTCGGCCCGTGGCTGCGGGCCTACATCAAGGGCCTGCACCACCGGCCGGCCGGATGGGCGCTTCACGACTACACCGAGATCCGCGCCCACAACACCTCGCAGCTGAGCGTGCTCGAGTCGATGACCTCGGGCCCGATCTGGCTCGATGAGACCGGCGGCGTCCTGCGGCGCGGGCACTGGCAGTATCCCAATCAGAGTGCGTCGGCGGCGGCCAAGGACGAGCAGTACCTGCTGAACCTGACCAGGCGCTATCACCGGATCGCCCGCATCTACCACTACCAGTGGCAGGCCAATCCGCTGGCGGGGTGGGACTCGGGCCTGATCGCGGCCAACGGCTCCACGCGTCCGAGCTACAACGTGCTGCTCAACTGGGTCGAGGGCCGCGGGTAGCGGCCAGCTCGCGGGGCGCAGGCCACGGCGCCTGCGCTCCAACCCGCTGATTTGCAGCGCTGATGGTGTATGAACCAGGCGCCCACCCACATGGGTAGGCGCCTGGTCAACACCTGTACTTCCGGGTCGCAAGGTCGCGCGAATTCCGTCGGGGGCGTGCGTTGTATGCCTCACGTCAAACGACCTCAAGGAATGAGTGCGAATGGTCAACAAACGTTCGATAAGCGGCATGGTGGCTGCTTTTGCGGTGTTCCTGGCGTTCCCGGCGCTGTCCGCCGCGCACACGCTGTCGGTGTCGGCCAGCCCGTCGCAGTGCGTCACGCCGCTGAGCGGTCAGTACACCGCCACGATCACGGTGACGGAGGCCTACTTCGGCGGCACGGTCGAGAACATCCCCGTGGGCAAGAACGTGTACGAGCTGGCCTCGAGCACGGACAAGGGCAACACGGGGCTCAACCAGAACTACTTCACGACGGGGGCGGTCGGTACCCAGGCCGGGACCGCGAACCTCGGTCAGCCGACGTCGTTCACCTCGCCCGCCAGCGGCGGCGCGGCCACCCAGAAGTTCACGGTGACCACCTCGGTGCCGGAGACCTACGTGCTGGCCAACAGCTATATGTGGAGCCCGGCGACGGTGACGATCAACGCCCCGGCCACCGGCTGCAAGCCCAGCTGCCCCACCGGGCAGACCCTGGTCAATGGCACCTGCCAGCCGCCGACCAGCTGCCCCACCGGGCAGACCCTGGTCAATGGCACCTGCCAGCCGCCAACCTCCTGCCCGAGCGGGCAGACGCTGGTGAGCGGGGTGTGCCACCCGCCGACCACCTGCCCCGCGGGGCAGACGCTGGTGAGCGGGATCTGTCAGCCCCCGACAACCTGCCCGACCGGGGAAGTGCTCGGGGGTGGCAAGTGTGTCCCGCCGACGAGCTGCCCCAGCGGACAGGCTCTGTCGAACGGCCAGTGCGAGCCGCCGACGACCTGCCCCAGCGGACAGGCTCTGTCGAACGGCCAGTGCGAGCCGCCGACGACCTGCCCCAGCGGCGAGACGCTGAGCGGCGGATCGTGCACAGTCCCGCCGACGGTGCCCGCGGCAGCGACGTTCCCGACCGTCTGCCAGGCCTCGACCCGGGGCTACAAGGTGCGGGCCGGTCAGCAGGACACGATCATCGTGTCGGTGCTGCGCCAGGGGGCCGCGGTGGCGGGCGCCAAGGTGAAGGTCACGCTCCCGGGCAACAAGGTCATCACCAAGACAACTCAGGGCAACGGCAAGACGACGTTCATCGTCAAGCCGGCGCACAGCGGGACCATCTTCGTCAGCAGCCCGAGCTGCAAGGAGATGGTCAAGGTGAAGGTCTACGCCGCCAAGGCGGCCACGGCCCAGCGGGCCCCGTCCTTCACCGGGTGAGTTGAGGGGCCACCTCGCATCGAGCCGCCGCGGTCTTCAGGCCGCGGCGGCCTGCGCCGTCGCGCTCGTCGCGCTTGCCCTGCCAGCCGCCGGGCAGGGCGCGCGCGTCACGCGCCAGGTGCTCTCGCACCCCGGGTACGCCTCGACGTGGGCGTATCTCGAGAGCCCGACCGACGCCTACGCGTCTGCATCGAGGCACGCTCGTGTCCTCGGCTATCTAGGCCTCACCACCCAGGACGGCACGAGCGAGTTGCTGTTCGAACAGCAGCGTGTCCTGGTTCACGGCAGCTGGTGGGTGCAGGTGCGCCTTCCGCTGCGGCCGGCCGGCCAGATCGGTTGGGTGCCCCAGCGGGCGCTGGGTGCTCCGCAGACGGTCCACACGTACCTGGTCGTGTCAACCGAGAAGGCGACGCTCACCCTGTACCGCGACGGGAAGGTGATCTTCTTCACGCGCGTCGGCACCGGCAAGCCGAGTACCCCGACGCCGCACGGGCAGTTCTACGTTCGCGACCGGCTCGACGGGTTCCCGTCCGACAGCACCTACGGGCCGCTGGCGTTCGGGACCTCGGCGCTGTCCAACGTGGAGACCGACTGGCCCGGCGGCGGCGTGATCGGCATCCACGGCACCAACGAGCCGTGGCTGATCCCCGGCCATCCGTCGCATGGCTGCATCCGGTTGCGCAACTCCGAGATCCTCAAGCTCTCTCACCTGCTCCCGATCGGCACCCCGCTGAGCATCGTTTGACGATCCGGGCGGCGCGCCGATCTCATTCACGGCGCGCCGTCCAATAGTCCGGCGTCATGATGGCGGGGTGAGATCCGGACGCCGCGCGCGATGATCCGAGCGCCGCGAGGATGAGCGAAGTCCTCGCGCTCGTGGTGCTCGCCGCCAGCCTGCTGGCGGCGATCGCACGCTGGCGGTGGGCGCCCGACTGGGCGGTGGCGGCACTCGGCGCGCTATTGCTCTTGAGTGTCGGCGTGCTCAGCGGCTCGGGCGCGCGCTCGGCGCTGCGTGCCCTGGGGCCGACAGTCGGATTCCTGGCCGCCCTGCTCGTGCTGGCCGACGGCTGCCGGCGCGCCGGCATGTTCGACGCGCTCGGCTCCGTCATGGCCCTGGGCTCCCGGGGAAGTTCCGGGCGGCTGCTCGGCATGGTCTTCCTGGTCGCCGCCGGGACCACCGCGGTCCTCAGTCTCGACGCCACGATCGTGCTGCTCACCCCGATCGTGTTCGCGACCGCGGCGAGGCTGCGCGCCAATCCGCGCCCGCACGTGTATGCCTGCTCGCATCTGGCCAATTCCGCCTCGCTGCTGCTGCCGGTGTCCAACCTGACCAACCTGCTGGCCTTCCAGGCCAGCGGCCTGTCGTTCACCCGGTTCGGCGCCCTGATGCTGCTGCCGTGGCTGGTCGCGCTGGCGATCGAGTGGCTGGTCCTGCGCGTGTCGTTCGCCGGCGAGCTCAGGCGCACGCGCGGTGCCCGGATCGGAGACCGTCCCGAGCTGCCCCGCTTCGCGCTGGCCGTGGTGGGTCTGACGCTGGCCGGGTTCGTCGTGAGCTCACCGCTGGGGATCGCGCCGGTATGGGTGGCGGCGGCAGGCGCACTGGTGCTGGCCATCCGACAGCGTCCCCGTCCGCTGGAGCTCCTCCGGGCCGCCGAGCCCATGTTCCTGGTGTTCGTGCTGGCCCTGGGGGTCGTGGTGCACGGGGCCAGCCAGCACGGCCTGTCGAGCGCGGTGGACTCCCTGGTTCCGCGCGGCTCGGGCCTGCCGGCGCTCCTGGCTGTGGCCGGGGTCAGCGCGGTGGTGGCCAACCTGCTCAACAACCTGCCGGCCACGCTGATCATCCTGCCGGTCCTCGCAGGCAGCGGACCCGGCAGCGTGCTCGCCATGCTGGTGGGGGTCAACGTCGGACCCAACCTCACCTACGTCGGATCGCTGGCCACTCTGCTCTGGCGGCGGATCGTCCATGCCCACGATCAGGAGACCGACATGGGGGAGTTCACGCGCCTGGGTATTCGTACGGTGGTGCCGATCCTGCTGGCCTCGACCGGCGCGTTGTGGTTGGCTCTGCAGGTGGTGTGATGCGCGTCGTGGTCTGGATCGCCGAGGACACCTGGGAGGGGTGCGTCGACAGCGCCGGCGCGCTGCTGGGCGACGACGCCGAGGTGACGCTGCTGCACGTCTCGCCGAGCGACCTGGAGGCGGTCGCCGCGCGTGGGGGCGCGCGGCTGCTCGGCCGTCATCCCCCGCCCCCGCCGGGACCGCCGCCCCGCGTGATCGCCGAGGAGGAGGCGCACGCCCTGCTCGAGGCCGCCCGTGGCCGACTCGGCCGGCCGGCCGAGATCAGCGCGCGGCGGGGGAAGATCGAACGCGAGGTGCTCGCGGCGTGTGGCGGCGCCGACCTGCTCGTTCTGGCGCGCGATGGCGAGCCCCGCCTCGAGCCAGGGAGCATCGGCCCGCGGACCCGCTTCGTGCTCGACCATGCTCCCTGTCAGGTGCTGCTGGTGTGGCCCGAGCCGCCGCCCGGGCTCGACACCATCAAGCTCCCGCCGCACCTGCGCTGAACGCTCGGGTCCTCAGCGCGATCCGACCTGTCCCCAGCAGCTCACCATGAGCGGGGCGAAGCACACCGTGCGACCGTCGTGCAGCAGGGCGTGGAACGCGTCGAGCTCGTGCTGGTCGGTCAGGCCTGCGGCCAGTGTGTGCGGCGCAAGCTGGTCTGCGAGCAGCTCCCACTGCGGGATGCCCTGAACCGGGTCGGCGTCCACCTGGATCGACTCGGCGCGGGTCGCGATGTTGGTCAGCCCGGCGGCCCGCAGGCGCCGGGGCAGCGAACGCCCGTAGTGCGGGTCGTAGCCACGGCGTGAGAGCACCGAGCGGATCGCGCTGGCCACGCGGCGGTGGACGTCGGAGGGTGGATCGACGACCAGCGCGGTGGCCCAGTCGAAGTCCTCGATCAGCACCCAGCCGCCGGGCTGGGTGGCCCGGATCATGTTGGCGAGCACGTGGCCGCGCTCCGGCAGGTGCTCGAGCACGAGGCGGGCGTGTACCAGGTCGTAGGCGCCTTCCGGCAGTGGCGACCGGGTCACGTCGAGCGCGACCGGCTCGAGCCCGGGCCCGGCCAGTGGCTCGAGAAAGCGGGTGTCGACGTCGAGCGCCACGACCGTCCCGGTCGGGGCAACCCGCGCCTGCAGCGCCTGGGCCAGAGTTCCGGTGCCGGCACCCACGTCGAGGCAACGCCAGCCGCGGCTCAGGCCGAGCCGCTCGCAGATGGCGAGCGTGCCGGGGTCATACAGGGCGGCGAGGCCGTTCAGGCGCGCGCGTTCGGCGTGCCAGGTGGGGTCGAGGCTGTACCCGCCGGGCGGGTCGGTGGTGGTGGTAAGAGTCATGGGGGGCTCCGTCGGCTTTGGGGGGCTGAAAATCCGTTGTGGCGATGGTTCCAGCCGCGGGCCGATCTGCCTATTGGGCAGACGCCCATTAATCCAAGCGGCCCTGACTAAAGAGGCCCGCGATCCGGCCTAAACACCGTCGGCGATCGCGGTGCCGGCGCCGCGCCTGACCGCCCAGCGATGATTTTCTCCGCGGCCCCGGTCTAAGCTGATAACAATCGAACTCCCGGGCGCCGTCCCGCGCCCAACCCCCGATTTCCGGCGCTCACGCCGCCGGCGTCAGCGGGGGCAAAGGGGGCGCGTGCCCTCGGGACGCCGGTCAGCGTTGCTGCCCTTTCCGGCGGGGCACGTGAGCGTGAGTCGCGAGCCCGCGCTGGTCCGAAAGGAGCACCCGAGATGACCGAGCACAAGTCGTTCAAGCGCCTGGTCCGCGCACGAATGAACAAGACCGGTGAGAGCTACACCACGGCCCGGGTGATGCTGTTGCGCGCCGAGTCCTCGAACGGCGCCGGTGCGCCGGCGCTGAAGACCTCCGACGAGAAGATCCGGGCGCGAACCGGCCGGGGATGGGAGGAGTGGTTCGCCATGCTGGATGCGTGGGGAGCGGCCGATCGACCGCATCGGGAGATCGCCCGGTGGGTGGCCGCGCGGTTGGACATCCACCCGCTGGCCTGGAACGCGCAAGCGATCACGGCCAGCTACGAGCTCGTCCGCGGGCTGCGCGAGGTCGGCGAGAAGGATGATGGGTTCGCCATCAGCGCGTCTCGGACCGTGGCCGTGCCGGTCGAGCGCCTGTACGAGGCGGTGGTCTCGGAGTCCGTGCGTTCCGACTGGTTGCCGGACGGCCGGCTCAGCCAGCGCACCGCCACCAGGCCCAGGTCGGCCCGGTTCGACTGGGCGGACGGACCGACGCGCGTGAACGTGACCTTCCTGGACCGGGGCACGGGAAAGAGCACGGTTGCGCTCGAGCACCGGCGGCTGTCGGACGCCGCCGAGGCGGAGGCGATGAAGACCTATTGGCGCGAGCGGCTCAGCGTGCTCAAGGGCGCGCTGGAGGGGTGAGGAGGACTCCGATGAACGACCAGACCAGCAACATCCACGACGTGCTGTCCATCGGCGTCCCGGTCTCAGACCAGGACCTGGCACTGCACTTCTATCTGCGGACCCTGGGGTTGGAGAAGCGCCGCGACGTTCCGGCGCCCCAGCTCGGTGGCCGCTGGATCGAGGTCGCGCCGGCGGGCGCGAGCGTGACGATTGCGTTGGTTCCCTCGCGCGAGAACGCGCCGGCGGGGGTCGAGACCGGGATCCGGCTGAAGGCCCGCGACGCCGCCGCGGCCCATGCCGCGCTTGAGGCGCAAGGAGTCGAGGTGGGTGAGCTCCTGCGCTGGCCCGGCGTGCCGCCGATGTTCGTGCTGCACGACCAGGACGGCAACGGCCTGGAGATCGTGGAGGCCGCCTAGGTAGTAGCTGTCCGGCTGTTGGCGGGCGGTCGCGCATCGACCCCTGCGAGGCCACCGCGCCGACGCCCGGATCGCGATCGATCCGGGCGGTGGCCTGTTCCGCCGAACGTCATGTACTCGTCCCGTCTCGGCGCCCGGTCCGGAAGTCTTCCAGTCGGGCCGGTTCTTCGGCCGACCGGCGTCCTTCCACGTAGGCGGTCGAGCGTTCCCGGTCTGCGTCGCCCTCGGTGTCGGTCACCGCAGAGGTGCCGGCGAAGCGCTCGCGTTCGTGCTCCTCGACGAGCTCGTGATCAGCCATCCCGCGTTCGTGCCGCGCCGCCATTTCCTCACGGACGCGCGCCTCGGCACGCTCACGCCGGGCCTCCTGCTCGGCGATCCGGGCCCGCAACTCCGCTTCGTCGGCTTTGCGCTCGCGTCGCTCGGCCTCCTGGTGATGCTCCTCGATGACCCGCTTGCGCCGCCGCCGGAGCTCCAGTTCGCGCTTCTTGACCTTGGCCCGCCGGCCGAAGCGGACCAGGAACAACGCCCCCAACACGAGCGCCACGACGGCGACGATGACGATGATCGCGATGATCGACATGCTCTCCTCCTTCTAGTCCGCGGTTGACCTGCGGCTTCCCGGTCCCGTAGACCGTGAAACCATGATTTGGGACAATTCGATACAAAACAGCACGTACTAGGGCACGGTGCCGTCCCCCTTCAACCCGAGCGCCTCGAGCTGCGCAGCGGCCAGCGGCTCGAATCGACCGCGCAGCAGGTCGCCGGCCGGGTCTGACGAGTGCCGGAACAGCACCTCATCGGGGAGGATGAGCGCCGCTCGCAGCGCGAGCAGCCTTCGGCGGGCCGGATCGGCGCTACGGACAGCGTCGCGCGCCTGCGCAAGCCGGCGCGCCTCCCGCAGCCGGCTGGGCGCGAACCAGACCAGCAGCAGCAGCGACGGAAGAGCCCAGGTGAGCAGTCCGAGGAGCACGGCGAGTCGATGAGCATCGCGCTCGCTCCCGGGCCAGCGCCCGCCGGCGCGGACCGGGCAGATCCGGATACGCGCTCAGACGCCCGCCGAACGGCTCAGTGGTGCTCGCCATCGACGTCGATGCGCTCCTTGCGGATCTCCTCGGAGATCGTCTGCTCGTCCAATGGCCATCTCTCCTTTCCTGCCTGTAGGGCAAAATAAGACATCTGTCCCGCGGGATACCCTTCCGCTCCGCCCTGAATCTCGTATCCGGCACAAATATGGACAGAAAGTGGCCCGAATGGGGACG
>JAFAYP010000024.1 GCA_019240305.1 Solirubrobacterales bacterium | reverse complement strand
CCAAGGCGCTGGCCCTGGAGGGGAGGGCGCTCGGCATCGCCTGCGGGCAGATCGACATCGGCAATGCGGCCACCGACATGACCCGCCAGATCGAGGCCGGGGCGCTTCAGGCCGACGGTCAGGTTCGCCCCGAGCCGACGATGTCGGCCGAGCACGTGGCCGACGCAGTCCTCTACATGGCGGGTCTGCCGCTCGAGGCGAACGTGCTCACGATGACCGTGATGGCCACGGGGATGCCGTTCGTGGGTAGGGGATGACGCGATGCGCCGCCGCCTCGCGCTGACGTTCGTGGCGCTGCTCGGGCTGAGTGCCTGCGGGGGCTCCACGCAGCACTCGACGACCACAAGAACGACGGCGGCCGATGCCGAGCGCACACGCCTGCTGTCCTCGCTGCGCACCAGCCTCGATGCCCCGACCTCGCCGCTGGCCAATGTCGAGGACCTCGACAACTGCATCGTCCAGCAGGCGAAGGCGCTGCCGCTGGCCAGCCTGCGAACGCTCGCCAGCGCGAGCGTCAACACCGAGGTCACCGATCCGCTCCTGGCCCGGTGCGTGGAGCAGGGGAAGGGTCTCGCCTTCGTCCGCGGGGTGATGGCCGACATCGTGTCCGGCAAGCTTCCCCCGCCGGTTCCGGCTGCGTTCACCAGTTGCGTCGTGGCCGGCGTGGACAAGCTCACCTCGGCGCAGCTTGCGCTTGCTCTGAACCAGAGCGCCACGGGCAGCCAGACCGCCACCCGCCAGATCGGAGAGCGCATATCGGTCGCCTGCATCGAGGAGCCGCCGGTGTTTGCGCAGTGGCGGAAGGAATTGATCGGCGAGATCCGGCATGTACTGAACGGCCACCACCTCCCGGCGTCCTACGTCAATTGCGTCCTCGGCAAGGCGGGCCAGATCCGCCCGCAGCAGCTGGTCAAGCTCGCGCAGTCGAGCTCGGCGGCGGAAACCGCATACGGGCAAGAGCTCAGTCACGAGTGTCGCGCAGCGGTCGGCGGCTGAGCGGCCGGCGGGCGCGAACAGTTCGCTCGATGGCGTCACCGCAAAGCGGGCTGAGCGCACAAAATCCATCAATAAACCTCCGCAACGCTTGCCAGCGCGCTCGGCACGACGGTAGTCCGCGGGGTTTACGGGTAATAAGCCTGCCGTGACCGTGATCCTCTGGCAGGGGATTGGACTCGCCGTATGATCGAGCGTGACCCGAGGTTGCAGACCGGGGCCTACATCACGGACGGGCTCGATCTCTACGAGGTCACGGGCCTGCAGCGGGGGCCCGGCGTGATGGGCATGTCGACCGTGCGCATCGCGGTGGAGAACTGCCGCAACCTTCGCTGCCTGGAGTTCCTTCCGGACAAGATCCGGGCCGCGTTCGAGCTCGTCCGCGCGGCGCCCGAGGGCCACTGCCCCGACGTGCTCGACGACATCGCCTGGGACCCGGTGGCCGGCGAGAAGCGCGCGGCGGCCTGACGCGCCCTCTCAGCCGTCCGCGGGGATCAGGATCCCCCGGCCCTGGAGCCGGCCGCCGTCGAGGTCGGCCATCGCGTCGTTGATCGCGTCGAGGGGATAGGTCGAGGTGTGCAGGGTGACCTGGCCCTGGGCGGTCAGCGTCATCAGTTCCTCGAGGTCGGCGTACGTCCCCACGAGGTTGCCGATGAACGAGATCTCGCGCGAGATCACGTCGATCGTCGGGATGTCGATGTTCTCCCCGTAGCCGATCACGTAGTAGAAGCCGCCGTCGCGAACCATCGCGATGCCGTCCTCGATTGCGCCCCTCTCGCCGACGAAGTCGATGATCGCCTCCGCGCCGAATCCGTCGGTCATCTCCTTGACCGTGTCGACGTGCCCCGAGCCGTCGACCTTCACGGTCTGATCGGCGCCCATCTCGCCGGCCAGCGCGAGCGCCTTCTCGGACGGGTCGACCACGATCACCTCGGCCGGCGTCATCGCCTTCAGGCACTGAATGCCGATGTGGCCGAGTCCGCCGGCGCCGATGACCACCGCGCGGGTCCCGGCCGTGAGCACGGGGATCGCCTTCTTGACCGCGTGGATCGCGGTCAGGCCGGCGTCGGCCAGCGCCGCGATGTCCTTGGGTTCGAGGCCGGGACCGAGCTTGACCACCGAGCGCGCCGAGGTCAAAAGGAAGTCGGCGAAGCCGCCGTCGCGATTGATGCCCGGGAACGAACCGTTCACGCAGTGCATGTCGTCACCGCGCCGGCAGGCGCTGCACAGGCCGCACGTGATGAACGGGTGCACGATGACGGTGTCGCCCCTTTGCACGTTGGTCACTGCCGAGCCGATCTCGTGCACCCAGCCGGCGTTCTCGTGACCCGGCGTGTAGGGCAGCTTCACGCCGGACTTCTCGGCCCACTGGCCCTCCTGGATGTGCAGGTCGGTGCGGCACAGGCCGGCGGCGCCGATCCGCACCACCACGTCGAGCGGGCCTAGCGCCTTGGGCTCGTCGACCTCGTCGAGCTTCAGAGGCTCGTGGTAGGCGTGCAGCCTGGCGGCCTTCATCTGGACAGCACCTCCTCTTCAGGGTCGTCAATCTCGATGCCGTGCCGCACTCGCAGGAGCGAACGGCAGATGCCGCCGTTGACCTCGAGGCTCATCCGCACCAGGCGCGCCATCCGCAGCCAGCGCTTCAGCTCCGCGGACGGCACCGGGTCGCCGCTGGGCAGCACGAACGCCGGCGAGCCGGGGTCGCTT
>JAFAYP010000001.1 GCA_019240305.1 Solirubrobacterales bacterium | reverse complement strand
CACTTTCGGTTTCCTCAATGTCCCTCCTTGACACCACTCAGCTAGCCCTGGAGTCCGCCATGAGCGGCTCCGAGCTGCGCAACACGCTGCTGAGCAACAACCTGGCGAACGTCGACACGCCCGGCTACCAGCCTGAGGACGTGAACTTCCAGTCGACGCTCCAGTCGGCCATCCAGTCGGGCCAGTCGCCCCTCGGTGTCAGCTTCCAGCCGTTCACCGAGCAGCAGGCGGTCGGCCCCGACGGCAACGGCGTGAGCCCCGAGCAGCAGCAGGCGGCGCTCTCACAGAACGGCCTGCTCTACGAGACGCTGACCCAGATCGCCACGCAGCGCGAGTCGATCCTGGAGAGCGCGATGGGGATGGGTCAGAGCTGATGAGCTTCTTCGACGCGATCAGCATCTCCGCCAGCGGCCTCACCGCCGAGCGCACGCGGATGGATGTCACCTCCGAGAACCTGGCCAATGCCGACACCACCAACGGCGCGAACGGCCAGCCCTACCAGCGCCAGGAGGTCGTCCTCCAGCAGAACGGCGGCGGCTTCAGCGCCGCGCTCTCGGGCGCGATGGGCGGGGTGGGCGGGAATCCCATCGCCGGCGGTCCGGTCGCCGGCGGGGTCGAGGTCTCCGGGATCGTCAACGATCCCACGCCCGACCAGTCGGTCTACGACCCGGGCAACCCGGCCGCCAACGCTCAGGGCTACGTGAAGATGCCCAACGTCAATCCGGTCAACGAGATGGTCGACATGATCGACGAGTCTCGCGCCTACCAGTCAGACGTGACCGCGATGACGACGGCCAAGCAGATGTTCGAGAAGACCCTGGATCTGCTGAAGTGATTCCAGCGATCTCAGGTGCCATCGGGCCACTCGGCCCCAGCGAGTGGAGCGTCGGCTCGGTCGGCTCGCTCGGCCAGGATCCGGCCGCCGCGGTCAATCCCACGGGAACCGGCAGCGGCAGCTTCTCCGACGCGCTGTCCGGCGCGATCAACTCGCTGGAGGCGACTCAGGCCAACGCCACCACCGCCTCCCAGCAACTGGCCACCGGTCAGCTCTCAGACCCCACGCAGGCGATCACCGCGGTCGAGAACGCTTCGCTGTCGATGGATCTCGCCTCGCAGATTCGCACCAAGCTGACCGACGCCGTCAACACCGTGTTCCAGACCCAGATCTAGCCCGCCGCCTCCTCCACATATACGTATAGATCTATATGGATATCCGCCAACTCATCTCCAAGCTGACCCCCAAGGGCTGGGCCATGGTCGGCGGCTCTGTCGCCGCCGCGGTCGTGTTCCTGATGCTCGTCATGAACTTCGCCTCGGCCAAGAGCTACAGCACGCTCGAGACCGGGATGGATCCGGCCCAGACGGGCAAGATCACCGCCGCCCTGGATGCCAAGGGAATCGGTTACCAGATCCAGAACGGCGGCACCGCGCTCGCCGTCAACTCGAGCCAGGTGAGCCAGGCGCGGATCGCACTGGCCACTGCGGGCCTGTTGGGCATAGGCTCGACGCAGCCCGGGTTCGAGCTGCTCAACAGCTCCCAGCTCGGCGCCTCGAACTTCCAGCAGCAGGTCACCTACCAGCGCGCCCTGGAGGGTCAGCTCGACCAGACGATCGAGCAGATCCAGGGCATCGACTCGGCCACCGTGAACCTCGTGCTCCCCAACCAGCAGGACCAGCTGTTCGGCGACAACGGCCCGTCCTCGAGCGCCTCGGTGCTCCTGTCGGACTCCGGCACACTCGATCCGAGCTCGGTGAAGGGCATCGCCGAACTGGTCGCCTCGAGCGTCCAGGGCCTGTCTGACCAGAAGGTGACGATCACCGACTCGAGCGGTGCCCTGCTGTGGCCGAGCTCGAGCTCGGACTCCTCGGGCGGCGCCACCTCCAAGCAGGCGGCCGAGAACCAGTACGACGCCCAGATGGCCGCCACCGCCACCGGTCTGCTCGCTCAGACGCTCGGCCCGGGCAAGGCCCAGGTCGTGGTCAACGCCGACGTGAACGCCAACCAGGCGACCACGCAGTCGCTGGTCTACGGCAAGAAGGGCGTACCGCTGACCTCGCAGAACCAGTCCGAGACGCTGACCGGCGGCAATGGCACGGCGGGCGGCACCACCGGGACGATTCCGGCCTACGCGGCGACCGGTGGCTCGAGCAACTCCAACTACAAGAACACCACGGCCAACACCACCTACGGCGTGGACAAGACCGTGACCCAGAGCACGATCGCGCCGGGTGGGGTCAACAGCCAGACCGTCTCAGTGCTGGTCGACAAGTCGGTCCCGGCCTCATCACTCACGGCCATCCGCAACGCGGTGGCGGGCGCCGTCGGCCTGAACCCCAAGCGCGGCGACAGCCTGTCGATCTCCCAGATCGCGTTCGCCAAGCCGGCTGCCACCACGCCCGCCGCGTCGGGCACCAGCAAGATGATGGGCTACGCCAAGTACGGGATCATCGCGCTCGGCGCCCTGCTCTTCCTGTTCTTCATGCGGCGCAACCTCAAGCGGCGCGAGCGCGAGGTGTTCAGCGGGCAGCCCACCTGGCTGCGCGAGCTGGAGACGCCGCGGCCGCTCGTCGCGCTGGCCTCCGGCGACGACGAGGATCTCACCGAGGTCAAGCGGCTGCGCTCGCCGGTCAACGTTCCAAAGCGCCAGGTCGAGGAGCTGGTCGAGCGCGATCCCGATCGCGTGGCCCAGCAGGTCCGGGCCTGGATGAGCGAGGACTAGTCGCTCCCCATGGCCGCTGAGCTCGAACACGTCCCGCAGGGCGCTGCACCCGTCCCGGCCGGCGCACCCGGCCCCCCGGCCCGCAAGCGCGCCGACATGAAGGGCCGCAAGAAGGCGGCCGTGCTACTGGTGTCGCTCGGACCGGATCGCGCCGCCGAGGTGTTCAAGCACCTGCGCGACGATGAGATCGAGACCCTGTCGCTCGAGATGGCCAAGCTCCAACGGGTCGATCCGAACACCACCGCGACCGTGCTCGAGGAGCTCGCCGCCACCGTCCAGGCCTACGACTCGCTGCTGGCCGGCGGCGTCGACTACGCCCGCGAGGTGCTCGAGCGGGCCCTCGGCCCCGAGCGCGCGCTCGAGATCATCGGGCGGCTCTCGAGCGTGATCGAGATGCGGCCGTTCGAGTTCTTGCGCAAGACTCCACCCGAGCAGCTGGTCACCTTCCTGCGCAACGAGTCGCCCCAGACCGTGGCCCTCGTGGTCGCCAACCTGCACACCGCGCTCGCCTCGCAGGTGCTCTCCCATCTGCCCTCCGGCGAGCAGGCCGACATCGCGCTGCGCATCGCGCGCATGGGCGAGACCAGCCCGGAGGTGGTCAAACAGGTCGAGGGCGTGATGAGGAAGAAGCTCGACAGCGTGGTCCAGCAGGAGTACTCCTCGGCCGGCGGGATCAAGTCCCTGGCCGAGATCCTCAACCACGCCGATCGCTCGACCGAGCGCAACGTGCTCGATGCGCTGACCGAGTCCGACGAG
This sequence comes from Solirubrobacterales bacterium, assembly GCA_019240305.1. GTDB lineage: Bacteria > Actinomycetota > Thermoleophilia > Solirubrobacterales > Solirubrobacteraceae > Palsa-465. The sequence continues at coordinate 3,711 of JAFAYP010000001.1, read as the reverse complement.
GAGCTGGCCGCCGAAGTCCGTCGCCTGCTGTTCGTCTTCGAGGACGTCGTCAAGCTCGACGACCGCTCGATCCAGCTGGTCCTGCGCGAGGCCGACCAGAAGGACCTGGCCCTGGCCCTGCGCGGCGTCAACGACGACGTCAAGGAACGCATCCTGTCCAACATGTCCGAGCGCGGGGCGACCATGCTGGTCGAGGAGATGGCCTACATGCCGCCGCAGCGCAAGCGCGTGGTCGAGGAGGCGCAGGGCCGGATCGTGGCCATCGTGCGCAAGCTCGAGGAGGCCGGTGCGCTGGTCCTCTCGCGTGGCGAGGAAGACGCCGTTGTCTGAGAACGCCGTGGCGAGCTACGCCTTCCGGCAGCTCGACGCACCGGCCACCGGCACCAGCGAGGGCATCGCGGACGTCCTGTCCGCGGTCCGCGCCGAGGCCGAGCAGATCCGCGCCCAGGCGTGGGCCGCCGGCGAGGCCGAGGGCCGCGCGGCCGGATTGGCCGCTGCCCGCGGGGATGCCGAGCCGGCGATCGCCGCGCTCGGCGCCTCGATCCAGGCCGTGGCGGAAATTCGCGCGCAGGTGGTGGCCGAGCTCGAGCAGGACGCGGTCGAGCTGGCCCTGCGGCTGGCCGAGCAGATCCTGGCCGGCGCGCTGGCCGTCGAGCCCGAGCGCGTGATCGACGTGGCCCGGAACGCCTTGCGTCACCTGACCGATCGCCGGCGGGTCACGCTGGTGGTCAACCCCGGCGACCTCGAGCTGGTCGGCGACTGCGTCGAGCAGCTCTCCTCAGAGCTCGGCGGGATCGAGCATCTCGGTGTGCAGTCCGACCGGCGCGTGGCCCGCGGCGGCGCGATCGCCCGCACCGACGCCGGGGACATCGACGCCGGCATCGATACCCAGCTCGCGCAGGCCCGCGAGATCATGACCGCCGCGCTCGAGCGCGAGCCCACCGATGACGACTGACGCCCCGGAGGCTCCTGGGTCCCGCCGGCTGTCCGGCGTGATCCACGCCGTTCAGGAGGCCGACCTGTCTCGCCGGGTGGGCCGGGTCTCCGACCTGATCGGGCTGATCATCGAGGCCACCGGCGTGCAGGTGGAGATCGGCGAGGTGTGCCTGGTCGGCGACGGCCGCGACCGCGGCGGGCGCGAGCAGGTTCCCTGTGAGGTCGTCGGCTTCCGGGGTGGCCGCACGCTGCTCATGCCGCTCGGCGAGCTCCACGGCATCGGGCCGGGAACCAGCGTGTTCCCGACCGGCCAGCCGTTCCTGGTCGCCGTCGGCGATCCGCTGCTCGGCCGCGTGATCGACGGCCTCGGCAATCCTCTCGACGGCGTCGCCCCGCCCTCGGGCGTGTCGTGGCGGAGCACGCTGGCCCAGCCGCCCGATCCCATGAGGCGCCCGCGGATCTCCGATCGCGTCGGGCTGGGCGTGCGCGCGCTCGACACGCTCGTACCCTGCGGGCGTGGCCAGCGCCTCGGCATCTTCGCCGGCTCGGGCGTCGGCAAGTCCTCGCTGATGGGCATGATCGCCCGCTCCACCTCGGCCCAGGTCAACGTGATCGCGCTGGTCGGCGAGCGAGGCCGCGAGGTCCGCGAGTTCATCGAGCGCGACCTGGGCGATGCGCTGTCGCACTCGGTCGTGGTCGTGGCCACCTCCGATCAGCCGGCGCTGGTGCGCATCCGGGCCGCCTTCACCGCCACCGCGATCGCCGAGTACTTCCGCGATCAGGGCAAGGACGTGATGCTGATGATGGACTCGGTCACGCGCTTTGCCATGGCCCAGCGCGAGGTCGGCCTGGCGATCGGCGAGCCGCCGGCCACCCGCGGCTACACGCCCTCGGTCTTTGCCTTGTTGCCGCGGCTGCTCGAGCGCGCCGGCACGAGCGACCGCGGGTCGATCACCGGCCTCTACACGGTGCTGGTCGACGGCGACGACATGAACGAACCGATCGCCGACGCCGTGCGCTCGATCTTGGACGGGCATGTCGTGCTGACCCGATCGCTGGCCCATTCCGGCCACTACCCGGCCATCGACGTGCTCCAGAGCGTGTCGCGACTGATCGGCGAGATCGTCACCCCGGAGGTGCGAGACGCGGGCACCAAGCTGCGCGCGGCGCTCGCGGCCTACCGCGAGAAGGAGGACCTGATCTCGATCGGCGCCTACCAGGCGGGGACCGACCCGGTGCTGGACGGCGCGATCCAGCTGCGGCCGCGAATCGACGCGTTCCTGCGCCAGCGCGTCGATGAGCCGAACACCGTCCAGGAGGCCGACGCCGAGCTGATCGCGCTGGGCGAGGAGCTCTCGCGCCGGCCCGGCGTGGTCGGCGAGGTGCTCGACGGTCCCGCCGCCGCGCCCTCGAGCGGCGTGCCCGGCCGGCCGGCCGGCCCGGGGAGCCCGGCGGGCGCCGGCCTGGCGATTCCGGGTATTCAGCTCACCGCGTAAAGCGCTCCGCCTAATGCGCGACGTCGATGACGACCCGCGTTGGGTTGGTCAGCTCGAAGACCCGGAAGCCGCTCATGCGGCGCACGCCGAGGCCGAATGACACTGTGCCCTCGTAGTCACCGGTCTCCTTCACCTGCACGAGGTTCGGACAGCGCGGGGTCAGGATGCCGGCGAGCAGGTTCGTCCCGACGTTGTTGTGACCGCCCGCCAGGTTGAACGCAACGCGGATTCGCTTCGTGCCGAGCAGCGAGACGGGCCGCCCCGACGGGGCGGCGACGATCCGGCCTACGTAGCGCACGTCGTAGCCCGGGACGCTGTAGCGCGCCCGGATGACGAACCGGTCAAACGTCGGGTGGCATCCCACGGTGGCGTCGTACAGCAGGGCCGCGTCGCCCCGTGGGCTCGCGGTCTTCGGAGCGGTCGTGAACGCCGGCAGGAGCGCGACCGCCACCACGAGGCCCTTGGGAAGAAACTTCACCATAGACGTAGTTTCTTCCCAAGCAGCCGGCTCGGACAAGTGTCCAGGCGTGCTTAGGGCCTCCGAGAGCCGGTCGAGTACAGGGCCATGACCGGACCCTCGTTCCGCTTCCGACTCGAACGGGTGCGTGCCCTGCGCGAGCGTCGCGAAGACGCCGCCAAGGAGGAGCTCGCCGGCGCCATGCTGCGCCATCGCCGTTGCGAGGAGGAGGTGCAGGAGGCGGCCGCGCGGATCGCGCGTGCCCACGCCGCGCAGGTGGACGCCACGCTTCTGCCCGCCGACGCGACCGACCTGATGGCCCGCCAGGCCTACCTGGAGCGCGCCGAGCGCGCCCACCAGGCCACGCGGCAGAACCTGCAGCGCCACGAGCTCGAGCTGGCCCAGCGTCGCGAGGCGCTCACCCAGGCCGCACGCGACCGTCAGGCGCTCGAGCGTCTCAAAGAGCATCGCCGCGCCGACCACGAGCGCGAGGTCGCCCGCCAGGAGGGGCTGATGCTCGACGAGATCGCGATCAACGGCTACCGGAGGAACGCCGCATGAGCCCGTCACTCGCCGCTGCCCTACCGGCAGCGCCGGCGCCGAGCGCGGATGCGCTCGCTGCGAGCGGCCCCGACGCCCCGGCCGCCGCCAGCGGCGCGCCACCGGGCCTCGGTGCAGGGCCGCCCGGCTTTGCCAGCGTGCTCGACGATCATGTGGCCCGGACCGCCATTGCGGAAGGCCAGACCAAGAGCGCCGGTGGATCGGCGCCCGAGTCCAGCGACGGCGATCAGACGTCGACCGGCGCCCCGCAGGCGCTGATCG
>JAFAYP010000579.1 GCA_019240305.1 Solirubrobacterales bacterium | reverse complement strand
GAGCGACCGGTCGCGGTGAGCGCGCGCTCGCGTGGACGGTCACCGAACTCACCGCTTGAGGAATTCGAGCAGGTGTACCTGCGCAACGTCGAGGTCCTCATGGGCTACTTCGCGCGGCGATGCCGCGAGCCGCAGACGGTCGCCGATCTCACCTCCGAGACGTTCGTTCGGGCCGTCGACGGCTACGCCGGGTTCGACCCTCGCCGGGGATCGGATCGGGCGTGGTTGTTCGGCATCGCCGCCCGCGTGTTCGCCCACCACTGCGAACAGTCGGCGAGCGGTCGAGACACGCTCGCGCGTCTCGGCGGCCACCGGCCGCTCGAGGAGGACGAGATCGAGGAACTCGCCGAGCGGATCGATGCCGAGCGCGAGGGCACCGCATTGCTGAGGCGATGCGCAGGGCTACCCGCGGTCGAACGGGCGGCGGTCGAGCTGGTCGACCTCGAGGGGCTCACCCCGAAGGAGGCGGCGCAGGCCCTCGGCGTCTCCCGTGTCGCGTTTCGCAAGCGCTTGTCCCGGGCGAGGTCCCGGCTGAGAAAGGAGGATCAAACCAATGAGTAAGTTCACAGAGCAACTATGGAGCGATCTCGTTCAAGAGCACGGCCCCGCCCGTGCGGTCGCCGACCGATCAAGGATGGGTCGAGCCCGTCGCCCGCGGCCGCGCGTTCTCGCGGGCAGCTCACTCGCGCTGGCGGGCGCTGGAGCGGCGCTCCTGCTTGCCCTGGGCGGGTCCTCTGCCCCACCCGCGTTTGCCATCACGACGAACCCCGATGGCTCGGTGTTGGTGAAGTTGAGCTACGCCGAGAATCAGAATCTGCCTCAGGTGAACCAGAAGCTCGCCGCGATGGGAACCCACGAGCAGATCGGGATCAGGATGGGGACCGGGCCAGCGCCCGTCCCAGGGCCGGTGACCTGTAAGCCGGCGCCGGGTGTCACGGGGCCGACCGTGAAGGTTCTCAACGGCCCCAACGGCACCGAGGTCATCAGCGCGGGCGAGTCGGCTGGCAACACCGCCGAGGGCACCTTCCACCTGGTCTCGTGCGGCGTGTTCCCGCTCAACACCAGCCTGTCAACGCTGCGCGGATATTCGGGCAACAGTTGACCCAGTGACAGCGGTCGGCGCACGCCGGGCGTGCGCGCCAACCACGACGCGATTGGCGGTCCGGCCCCCGGCCGAGGTCAGGGGCCTGGCCGCTTTGTGGTGGCCGTGGTTGCTCCTCGCCGCGGCGGTCGCCTGGAACCTCGTCAGCCTGCGAGCCCTCACACTCGGGGTCACGTACCTGAACGACAGCTCGCTGCACGAGCAGATGGTGCGCTTCGCGAGCTCGCAGCTGCGTAACGGGCACCTGCCGCTCGCGAGCTGGTTCCCGTTTCTCGGCGAGGGATCACCGCAGTTCCTGCACTACCAGAGCCTGCCGGCGATCGTGACCGGCGCCGTTGGTCTGCTGACCGGGCCTGACGTGGCGTTTCGCTGGTCGCTGTATCTGCTGTTGTCGCTGTGGCCGATCAGCGTCTATCTGTCGGCGCGCGCATTTGGGGCCCGCCCGCCGGCGGCGGGCGCGTCGGCCGCGATGGCCCCGTTCCTGGTCAGCGCCACCGGCGTCGGCTACGAACAGCACGCTTATGTGTGGGCGGGGTTCGGCGTCTGGACGCAGCTGTGGGCGTCATGGACGCTGCCACTCGCCTGGGGCCTCAGTTGGCGAGCGATCCGCGACGGACGCGGCTACTTCGGAGCGGTCCTGCTGACCGCGCTGACGGTCGCGCTGCACTTCGAGACCGGCTACCTGGCGCTGTCGGTGCTGCTCGTGTGGCCGCTCATCGCCGGCAGGCCGCTCGCCGCACGGTTGCGGCGGGCGGCGATCCTGCTCGGCGGCTCGCTGCTCGCATCGGCGTGGGTGATCGTCCCGCTGCTCGCCCAGCGGCCGTGGGCGGCGGTCAACGAGCCGCTGCAGTCCACCGGACTCGTCAACGGCTACGGCGCGCGTCAGGTGCTCGACTGGCTGATCTCAGGACAGCTGCTCGACCACGGCCGGCTGCCGGTCGTGACCGTGCTCGCGGCGCTGGGGCTCGGGTTGGCCTGGCTCGCGTGGTCATCGGACATCGACGGCCGGGCGGTGCTGATCGCGCTGGCGGTGTGCCTGCTGTTCGCGTTCGGCCGCACGACGTTCGGGTCGCTCGTCGATCTGATCCCTGGCAGCGCCGACCTGTTCTTCCGCCGCTTCATGATGGGCGTGCAACTCGCCGCGCTGTTGCTCGCCGGTCGTGGGGCGGCGTGGCTGGCGGCCGCGAGCGTGCGAGCGCTCGAAGCCCGGGTCCCGCGCTGGCCGCCCGGCCTGTCCCCCGCGGCCGTGCTCGTTGCCGCGATCGCCGTGCTCGCACCCGCCTGGCTTCAGCTCGGCGCCTATGACCGCCACGACGGAGCCGCGATCGCGGCCCAGCGCCGCGCGGAGGACACCCAGGGCGCCGATGTCGATCGCCTCATTGCGGTAATCAAGGGTGGCGGCGGCCGGACGTACGCCGGGCTGCCGTCGAACTGGGGCCAGGACTTCACGGTCGGGGCGGTACCCGTGTTCAAGTACCTGGAGAGCCGCGACGTCGACGAGGTCGGATACACGCTGCGCACGGCGTCGCTGATGACCGACCCGGAGTACTTCTTCGATGAGGGCGATTCCTCCGACTACCGGCTGTTCGGGATCCGCTACC
>JAFAYP010000578.1 GCA_019240305.1 Solirubrobacterales bacterium | reverse complement strand
AGCGGCACCGATAGCGTCGTGAGGACCGCGCCGGTATCCCGGGCGTAGGTCTGGATCAAGAACGGACGCCTGTCGATGTCGGGCTCGGCGAGCACGGCGCCCGCCGCGGTGATCTGATGCCGGTTCAGGACCTCGCCGGGCAGCTCGACGCCCAGCTCCATCCGCGACGCGCGGGTCAAAGCGGGCGACTCGAGGAAGAAGCGCTTGGTGCGGTTGCGCGCCAGGTCCGTGGCCGGATCGCCGGTGATGTCCTGGGTGACCGAGGTGTTGTGCGCCGGCGCGTAGGCGTTCAGGTCGAACGGGAGTGCGAAGGTCAGACCCGGCTCCGCCGCCACGACCGCGTCCATCTTCGCCATCATCGCTCGATCGACGATCGCGTCGTACGCGGTGTGGTACTTGGGGGGTGAGAACCCCGTGGGATCTGCGCGCGAGACGTCGAACAGCCGTCCGAAGCGGGCGATCAGCGGCCCCGTGGCCTCCTCATATTTGAGTTCGAGCACCTGCGCAAGGCTGACGCGCCGAGCATCGATCGCGGATTCCAGGATCTCCCGCAGCTCATCGGCGAGGTCCTCACAGCGGTTGCGCAGGCGCGAGATCAGCCCGCCCGTGTCGAAGCGCCCGAGCGTGATCGACGCACGCTCGGTACTCGAGGAAAGATCCAGCTGTGCGCTCGCCACCGACTGTGCCTGCTGTTCGATCTCGGTGCTGCCGGCCGCGATCAGCTGAAGGCTCGAGTCGATCGCCTGAACGTCAGAGCGCTGCTCGCGGGCAAGCTCGGCGATCTGCGTCGCGCGGTCGTTGGAAGAGCCGATCAGCCCGGCGATGCGCTCCAGGGCGTCGAGACCGGTGTCGGCGTCCGCGGTGCTTGTGGCGGACCGCTCGCGCGCGGCTGTCGCAGCGAGCACCACGTCTTCCATCTGCGAGCGCGTGCGGTTGATGGTCTCCCGAATCTGGGCTGTCTGCGTCGCGGTCTCGGACGCGAGCTTGCCGACCTCGTCCGCCACCACGGCAAAGCCGCGGCCGTGCTCACCCGCCCGCGCGGCCTCGATCGCGGCGTTCAGGGCGAGCAGCTTGGTCTGGTCGGCGATCCGATCGATCACCGCCGAGAATTGCCCGATGCTCACGAGTTCGTTGCGGGCCAGCGCCTCGACCAGCTCGTGCACGCGTACCACGTGCTCGCTGATCTGACGCGTCGAGTCGATCAGCGGTTGGAGCACCTCGAGCCCGCGCGAGCTCTCCTGCGAGAGCTCCTCGGCCAGCTCGGCCGAATGATCCGCCGCCTGCGCCGCCCGCTCGGAGGAGTCCCGCAGCGAGGCCGAGCGCGCGGTGAGGTCCTCGAGCTGATCGGCCAGTTGCTGCACGCTCTCGCTGATGAGCGAGACCGCCATCGAGCCGCGTGCCGATCCGCAGGAGAAGTCCGAGGTGATCTGCGCCAGGGCGTCGAGCGCGCGCGAGACATCGCGACTGAACGCGCCCAGCTCGCCGGGGCGCTTGGCGAGAGCTTGGAGCGTCCAGACACCGCTGCGATCCCGCGCCGGGTCTTGTTCGTAGTCGCTGAGTTGCGCGATGGCCATGATTTACCGACTTCCTGGTTTAGGAATCGGCCGCACGGCCGGGATGTTGAGGTCCGGGTTCTGACGGTTTCAGGCGGCGACCGCAGCCGACGCCGGCAACGCGAGGGCGATCCGCACCTCAACCCCGTCTGCCCCGGTCCACATCTCGACCGGATGAGGGGATCGAGCGAACACCGTCAGCATCGCCTGGTTGGTCGGCAGCACTTCTGCGGTGAGCGTCGTGACTCCGTGTTCGCCGACCGCCGTAGCCAAGCGCGAGAGCATGATCGAGCCGAGGCCGCGACCCTGCCAGGCATCCGCGATGACGAACGCGACCTCCGCCCGCTCCGGGCCGATGCGGTAGGCCGCCGCATGGCCGACGATCGACGGCGTCCCGGGCACCTCGGCGAGCAGCACGATGTCGTCTGAGTCCAGGCGCAGGGCGAGCGATGCCGCCGCGATGGCCGGGCTGATCGATCCACAGAAGCGACGACGAAGCGAATCCGCCGAGACCGTCTCCACGAACTCGCGCAGAGCGGGCTCATCGCCAATCCGGACCGGTCGCAGCTGGACGGCAGAGGCGTCGCGGAGCGCTGCCCCTCGTGAACGGCGTCGACCGTCGAGGTCGACTACGGGCTGAGTCACCATAGGGGCTCATCGACCTCCGGGCGCTCAACGGCGCGCCCGGTTTCGGCGTCTCGACGAATGTGCTAGGCGCTTGGCCCGCAGCCAGGCAGCTACCGACTCGCGACGCGGTCGAGCAGGCCGCGCTTGCCGGCGGCGTAGGCCACCTCGGCCCGGCTGTGCACACCGAGCTTTCGCATCACGTTGCGAACGTGGAACTTCGCGGTGCTTTCCGAGACGAAGATCCGCCGACCGATCTCGGCATTG
>JAFAYP010000459.1 GCA_019240305.1 Solirubrobacterales bacterium | reverse complement strand
TGGTACTTGATCACCCGGGCGCGAATCTGCGGAGCGCCGGTCCGCGCAGCGGTAGGTTGTGGCAATGGAGCGGCGGCGGCTGGTGACGATGGGAGGGGGTGGCTTCTCGATGGAGCCGGAGGACCAGTTGCTTGACAAGTTCGTGCTGTCGCTTGTGCGCTCGTCATGCCCGCGCATTTGCTTCGTGCCGACCGCCAGCGGCGACGCTGAGGGTTACGTCGCGCGGTTCTACCGTGCCTTCTCCGCACTGGACTGCCGGCCGACGGATCTCCAGCTCTTCAACCGCACCATCGACGATCTGGAAGCCTTCGTGCTGGCTCAAGACATCGTGTATGTCGGTGGCGGCAACACGGCAAGCTTGTTGGGGGTGTGGCGCGCGCACGGTCTCGACCGCCTGCTCGCTCGCGCGTGGGGCGAGGGCGTAGTCCTGTGCGGCGTCAGCGCTGGCATGAACTGCTGGTTCGAGCAATCACTGACGGACTCGTTCGCCACGGGAAGGCTCGCGCCACTGTCAAACGGTTTAGGTCTCGTGCCGGGGAGTTGCTGTCCCCACTACGACGGGGAGGAGCAGCGTCGGCCGGCATTTCATCGCTTCATCGGGTCGGGCGAGCTGAGTGGTGGGTGGGCATCCGACGACGGCGCCGCACTCGTCTTCTTCGGGACCGCGCTCAACGAAGTCGTCAGCTCTCGGGCCAGCGCGGCGGCCTACCGCGTAGATAAAGCGGACTCAGGGGTCAGCGAGCAACGGCTGGATGTCCGCTACCTCGGGTGAGCGCCTGCGCAAGGCGTCGGTATACGCGAGAGCATGTCGTGGAGGAGGCGCGACAGGCGTCGAATCATTCGCTCATTCGTTCTCTCGGAGAACGTAGCCTCTTGCCGGCCTCAAGCAGCAAAATGTGGACATGTCACGGTGGGTTGCGATCGTTCTGCCAGGTGGCGGCGAGGGTCCACTCGGTGCGGTCCTCCGCTTCCCGATTCTCGTCCTCGAAGCTGGTGGCGCGGAGACGTTCGTCGTCGACTATCCACCAGCTGACCAACAGCCACGTGCGTCGCTCGGGGAGCTCGTTCGGGCCGTCAACCCCCAGGTGGAAAGGACGATCACAGCTGCAGCGGGCACCGCTGAGCGCGTTACGTTCGTGGCCAAGTCCTTCGGGACCGCGGTCCTTGATCATCTCGAACTCCACGGTGCTCTCCAGCGCGCGGACTGAGGCGATCTGGCTGACGCCGCTATTTGGTTACGCGGCGGTGAGGTCGGGTGCAATTGCGTGCGGTTGGCGGTCGCTGCTGATTGCCGGAGAGGGCGACGACTATCACGATTTTGAGGCACACGAGGCCGTTCGTGAGGCGCTCTGTGCTGACTCGCTCATCCTGAAGGACGCGGATCACCGCCTGGAGATCCCCGGGAACCCAATGGCGACAGTTGAGTCGCTTCGCGACCTCGTCGACGCAGTCACCCGATTTGGTGGCGCCAACGCCCCGTGACTGCGTTCGGTTGAGCTTGGTATTCGAACGGCGCTCGGCCGTTCGGAACCTGCTTTCCGCGTTGCGAGACTCGCGAGCACTGTCGCGGGATGCCCGTCGCGGAGCCAAAGCAGCTCTCGAGATCGGGCAGAGCCACAGCCGATCCAAGCGTTCACGGTGCCTTGGCCACGGGGCATCACCTAACGACTGATCGATCCGGATGATGCCTTTTCGCCGCACAGCTAAAGATCCAGCTTGGCCATCACGAGGCCGATTGCTTCACGGCGGCGGGCAGGAGCTTGTTGCGCTTGATCGCACGATGTAGGATCGTGACGTTGCCTGGCTGAGGGGAAGCCCGGACGTGAGGTCGTGTCAGCGTATGTTCGCCAGGCCTAGGCTAGGCATCCTGCGCGGTCGGTTCCTAGTGGTCGGCATCTTTGCCGTCTGTGCATTCGTCGTGTTCTCCGGGCGAGCGGTGGCGGACACGGGCGCAGCCACGACGTTAGCTGACAGGTACTCGCCGGTGATCGGCCTGGAGCCCCAGGCCAAGCTGTGCGGACCGGGTAACGCGTACCGCCCGACCTCTGTCGACATCATCCTTGGAAATCCCGATGTGGTCCTGCGCAATTCGGAGCGCAGGATCGTCAAACGAGGACCGACCGCGCAGGACCTGTCCGACGCGCCGGCCGGCGACTACCTCGACTTCGGGGGAAACGCGCTCAGGCCCGGCTGCTTCTACGAGAAGCAGTTCAAGCGCTGGTTCGGCGACCGGCGGCCCACCGTCTATGCGCACGTCGCGACCGACTCCCAGCACCCCGGAAAGCTCGCCGTCCAGTACTGGTTCTTCTACACGTTCAACGACTTCACTAACAAGCATGAGGGCGACTGGGAGATGGCGCAGGTCGACTTCGATGCCGCCACCCCGGAGCGGGCGCTCCAGACCGGTCCCTACCAGGTCGATTACGCCCAGCACGCCGGCGGGGAGCGCGCGGCGTGGGACGGTGATCCGAAGTTGACCAAGGACGGCACGCATCCGTTGGAGCACGTCGTTACGGGCGCCAACGCCGGCTTCTTCCAGCGCAAGCTGTATCTCGGCAAGGGAGGCACCGCCGTGTTCGGCTGCGAGGACACGAGGCGCACGACCGAGAAGTTCTCACTGCGGACCGTGGTGGTGCCGGATACCCCGGTCCCGGCGGACTCGCAGTTTGCCTGGCTGAACTTCCAGGGGCGTTGGGGCCAGCTGCAGCCCAGCGTCAACAACGGGCCGTTGGGTCCTGCGAACGCCGACCGTGAGGTGTGGACGCATCCGATCACCTGGGCCGAGGGCCTCCGGACCAGCAGCCTGATCGTGCCCGGGGGGCGGGTGCTCGGCCTGAGCGTGACGAGCTTCTTCTGCGGCGCTGTGAACCACGCCTCGACCGTGCTTATCTGGAGCCTGATCCATCCGGCACCGTTCCTGATCCTGCTCGGACTGGTCGTTGTGACCGGGGTCGGCACGGCGTCGCGGACACGGTGGAGGCCACGCGACCCGCGACCACTCCGGCAACCGCGTGGGGGCGGGCAGATCCTGCGAGCGGCGCGGCGTCTGTACGGGGAGAACCCGTTGACGTTCATCGGCATCGGCGCGGTGTTCATCCCCGTAGC
>JAFAYP010000458.1 GCA_019240305.1 Solirubrobacterales bacterium | reverse complement strand
AACGGGATCAGAAATCCAGCGCTCCGCGCTCTCGCGAGGAAATAGGCTCACGGGGGTGGTGGAGATCTTGCAGCGCGCGCCCCGCGCCGCCTCCTCAGGCCGCCGAGCCGAGCGAGGACCACACCTCGATCTTCGTAGCCACCCGCTTGACCACCTCGGTGGTGAACTCCGTGGTTCCCGCCGCGCCGCCCAGATCAGGAGTCTTGACCCCCGATGCGATCGTCTCGAGCGCCGACTCGTACACGGCGCGCGAGGCCCGGTCGGCCGCCGCGCCATGGCGGTCGGCCGCGTGGCGCAGCAGCGCGCCGCAGGCCAGGATCATCGCCAGCGGGTTGGCGACGTCCTTGCCCTCCAGGGCCGGAGCCGTGCCGTGCGGGGCCTCGGCCATGGCCACCGTGGTCGCGTACTCGTCATCGAACGCGAGCAGGACCGACTCCGCGCCGGCGATCGAGCCGAACATCGGCAGGACCAGATCGGACAGGCAGTCGCCGTCGCGGTTCAGGGCAGGGATCACCAGCGGTGCGTCGGTCGCGCCCGAGAGCAGCCCGGCGTAGGTGGCGTCGATCAGGACCGGCTCGTAGGCGACCCCGCCGTGGCGCGCCGCGGCCTGGTCGAGCTCCTCCTTGAGCATGCCCTCATACACGGGCGACACCGTCCACTTCGGGCCGCCGTACACCCGGGCGTTCATCTTCTCCGCCGTCCGGAAGGCGTACTCGGCAACCGCGCGGCAGGTCGAGCGGCTGATCTTCTCGGTGCGGTAGGCGATCTCCGAGGGATCCCCGGCTTCGCCCTCGCGCCATTGCTTGGCGCCGTAGGCATCGTCCACGGCCATGCGCACGACCGAGATCGGATAGTGGACGCCCGCAATGGGTTGAACCCCCGGTAGGCGCCGTCCGGTCCGCACGATCACCTTGCCGTCGACCTCCTCGCGGAGGATCCGGTTCGGCGAGCCGACGTCGTCGGCCCCCTCGGGCGTGACCGTGGCCGCTTTGAGCCCCAGACCGGCCTCCCGCATCGCCTGCGCAGCGTCGGTCACCACGGCGTTGTCCGTGGCGCGCCGGTTCTCGAGCGAGAGGTCGAACCGCACCAGCTCCAGTTCTAGCCCGAGCAGGCCGGGATCGAGAAGGCGCACCGACTGCTCGAGCAGCTCCTGCCCGGTCTGGTCGCCCTCCAGCACGACGATCTTGACCGCCTCGGCCATGCCGGCGGACCATAGCCGACGGGCCGGCTCGGGCACGGACCGCACGGCCACCGCAGGTGGGGCCACGAACGAGTTTTCATAACCCCGGGAGCGGGAAGAAGATGCTCGCGCTGGCGTGACCCACGGATGCGCAAGGGAAGCGGAGCGGCGCAAGCGCACCGGTGCCAGCATGTAGCTGGCCGCCGGCGGCGATCCTCCTAAAAGCAATGAGAAGATCCTCCGACGATCCCACCCTCGGCGGCTCGCTGCGCCCCCGCGGCCCGATCCAGCTCGCGCTGAGCACTCGCTACGAGGGCCGCAGGATCGTGCTCGGGGTGGCCGGAGAGCTGGACATCTTCACGGTCTCGAAGCTCGTGGCGCGGCTCGACGATGCCATCCGCCGGCGCCACGGCGACCTCGTCATCGACCTGAGCGAGGCCGAGTTCATCGACTCGATGGGCTTGCACGCGCTGCTGAACGTGCAGCGGCGACTCATGCGTCAGGCGCGCCGCCTGATCGTGATCTGCCCACCGGGACCGGTACGGAACGCGATCGAGCTGGCCCGCCTGGCAGAGCCGCTCGGCGTGCTCTCGAGCGCGGAGGAATACCGCGCAACCCTACCCGCCACCGCCACCGCCGATGAGACCGAGCCCGGGCCTACCCGGAGCCGGCCGGCATGAGCTCTTCCTGCTTCTCGGCCAGCGCGCCGATCACGATCGTCAGGTGCTCATCGAAGTCGACCCCGAGATCCTCGGCGCCGTGGTGGAGCTCCTCCCGGTTGACCGCCGCCGCGAAGCTCGGCTGCTTTAGCTTCTTCTTGACCGATTTCGGAGTCATGCCCTGCAGGCGCTCGGGGCGGACGTACGCGCAGGCCAGGATGAACCCGCTCAGCTCGTCGACCGCGAACAACGCCTTCTCCATGGGCGAATCGCGCGATACGCCCAGGAAATCGGCGTGAGACGCGACCGCTCGAACCAGCTCGGGCGGATAGCCCCGCGCCTCGAGCTCGCGGAGCGCGTAGCGCGGGTGCCCGTCCGACAAATCCGGATAGCGCTCGTAGTCCAGATCATGGAGCAGCCCGGTCAGCCCCCACAGCTCGATGTCGCCGTCGAACCGCGGCGCATAGGCGCGCATCGCCGCCTCCACCGCCAGCATGTGCCGACGCAGAGAGTCCGAGGTTGTCCATTCACAAAGGAGGTCCCAGGCCTCCTGGCGCGAAGTCTGCACTGGCATGGATGGCAGCGTAGCTGAGCGCCTGCGGACCGCCGGTCCGCCAGAGGTGGAGGCGCCGCCGGCACGGCCCAGTCGGCCAAATCGACCCTCGGCCCGAAAAGCTCCGGGAACCGGCGAGATCGTCGTTCACCGGACCCGCCCGTCCCGCGCCCGGCCCGCGTCCAGGCGCCCCTCCGCGCCACCCCGAGACCCGAACGCCCCGACCCGACAAGGTACCCTCCGGCCACCTATGGAAAAGTTCGTAATCGAAGGCGGGGTGCCTCTGACCGGCACGATCGTCCCCGCCGGCAACAAGAACGGCGCGCTCCCGATCCTGGCCGCGTGTCTGCTCACCGATGACGAGGTGATCCTCCGCAACGTCCCCCGGATCCGGGACGTGGAGGCGATGACCCTGCTGCTCGAGCAGCTAGGGGCGAGAGTGCACTGGCTGGGCCCCGGCGAGATCTCGATCGACTGCTCGAGCGTCGACAGCTGCGAGGTCGACCAGGAGCTGGCCGAGCGGATTCGCGCCTCGTTCCTGCTCGCCGGTCCGCTGCTGGCCCGGTTCGGCCGTGCCCACATGCCCCCGCCGGGCGGCGATGTGATCGGCCGTCGCCGGCTCGATCCGCACCTGGACGCCTTCCGCGCGCTGGGCGCCGCCGTCGAGGAGGACCGCGGCCACATCACGCTCGAGGCTCCCCTCGGGCTGAGACCCTGCGACTTCCTGATGGACGAGCCATCGGTGATGGCCACCGAGAACGCGCTGATGGCGGCCGCCCTGACCCGCGGCCCGACGGTCATCCGCAACGCCGCCTCCGAGCCCCACGTCCAGGACCTGGCGAGGATGCTCGTGGCGATGGGCGCCCCGATCGACGGGATCGGCTCAAACGTCATGACCGTCCACGGCGTCGGCACCCTGCGCGGATGCACGCACTGGATCGCGCCGGATCACATCGAGATCGGCTCGTTCATGGCCTTGGCCGGCGTCACGGGCGGCGAGCTCACGGTCAAGGACACGGTGCCCGAAGACCTCCGGATGATCCGCCTGGTGTTCGAGCGCCTCGGCCTGCGCACCGAGCAGCAGGGCGCGGACATCATCGTCCCCGCCAACCAGCGCCTGGTCATCCGCAACGACGCGGGCGAGTACATCCCGAAGATCCAGGACGGCCCGTGGCCAGCCTTCCCGGCCGATCTGACCAGCGTGGCCACCGCGCTGGCCACCCAGGCCGAGGGATCGGTGATGATCCACGAGTGGATGTTCGAGAACCGCCTGTTCTTCGTCGACAAGCTGGTGCTGATGGGCGCCTCGATCACGATCTGCGATCCGCACCGGGCGATGGTCGTGGGTCCGCGGCGCCTGTCCGGGCAGCGGGTCGACTCGCCCGACATCCGCGCCGGCATGGCGATGCTGATCGCGGCGCTCGCCGCCGACGGTGTCACCGAGATCGGCAACGTCCGCCACATCGACCGCGGCTACGAGCGCATCGACGAGCGCCTGCGCGATCTCGGGGCGCGGATCGAGCGCGAGGATGACGTTCCCGTGACGGTCTAGAGGCCGCCGGCGAACCACGATCCCATAATCCGCCCCGCCATGGTCGATCGCCTTCCCAGCGGAACGCGCGACTTCCTGCCCGACGAGATGCGCGAGCTGCGCGCGATGACCGAGCGGGTGAGGGGAGTGTTCGAGCGGGCCGGCTACGGCGAGGTGTACACACCCGCGCTCGAGTACGAGACCACGTTCACCCGGGGCGACATGCAGACCGGGCGTCCCGCCTACCGCATGTTCGACGAGCACGGAAACGTGCTCGTGCTCCGCTCGGACATGACCGTCCCGATCGCGCGGTTGGCCGCCACTCGCTACCACGACGCCCAGCCTCCGCTTCGCTTCTGCTACTTCGCGCACGCCTACCGCGGCGTCCGGCCCCAGCGCGGGCAGTCGCGCGAGTTCCTGCAGGCCGGGGTCGAGCTGATCGGGCTCGAGAGCCCCGAGGGCACGGTCGAGGTGCTGACCGTCCTCTGTCACGCCCTGGACGCTGCCGGGCTCCAGAACTACCGGGTCGGCCTGGGCGACTCCTCGCTCTACCCGACGCTGCTCGACCGGCTCGACATCGACCCCGACCGCCGCGAGCACATCCTCACCGAGCTCGCCGACGGTGACTTCGTCGGCCTCCAGGCCGAGGTCGATGCCCTTGGGCTCGACGCGCAGGCCGCGGCGCTGCTGCTCGAGGTGTCCCGCACCAGGGGCGGACCCGAGGTGCTTGAGGCGCTCGAGGGCCCGCTCGAGTACGCCGCCACCGGCATGCGCGGCGTGCACGCCCTGCTCGCCCCCGAGATCGCCGAGCGGATCATTTTCGACCTCGGCCTGGTGCGCGGCCTCGGCTACTACACGGGCGCGGTGTTCCAGGTCTACGACCCGGCCTACGGCGTGCCGATCGGGATCGGCGGCCGCTACGACGAGCTGCTCGGCCAGTTCGGGCGCCCCCTCTCGGCGGTCGGCTTCTCGCTGAACGTCGAGCGGCTGCACATCGCGCTGACCAGTGAGGAACGCGATGGCTGACCCGAGCGCGCTGCGCATCGCCGTGCCCCGGGGCGCGCTGTTCGGCCACACCCTCGATCTCCTCGATCGACTCGGCCTCGACACACGCGAGGTCCGCGAGAACGATCGCAAGCTGCTGTTCGAGGCCGCCGGCATTATCACGATGCGCCCATCCGACGTGCCGACCTACGTCGAGGCGGGCGCCGCGGACCTCGGGATCACCGGCAAGGACGTGCTGCTCGAGCAGTCCGAGCGCGAGCTCTATGAGCTCGTCGACCTCGGCTACGGACACTGCACGATGGTGCTGGCCACCGTGGCCGGCCAGGATCCGGCGGCCGAGGCGCTCCGGCGCCTCGGCGTGATGCGAATCGCTACCAAATACCCGCGGATCGCCTCGCGCCACTTCCTCGACACCGGCCGCCAGGCCGAGATCGTCGAGGTCAAGGGCTCGGTCGAGCTGGCGCCGCTGGCCGGGCTGGCCGAGGGCATCGTCGACCTGACCGCCAGCGGGACGACGCTGCGCGAGAACGGACTGGTCGTTCGCGAGGAGATCACCCACAGCACCGCGCGCCTGATCGCCAACCCGGTCTCCCACAAGCTCAAGGCCCGCGCCATCGACGCCCTGCTGGAGCGGCTCGATGCGGTGTGAGCGCCTGACCGTAACCGACGATCCCACGCGCACCGCGGCGGCGCTCAGGGAGCTCATCCCCACCCCGCACGAGGTCCGCGAGACCGTGGGCGAGATCATCGAACAGGTCCGCGCCCACGGCGACGAAGCCCTGATTGACTACACCCGGCGGTTCGACACCGCGGGGCGCGACCCGGAGCCACTCGTGGTCGACCCGGAGGCGATCGCCGCGGCCGCCCGCGCCCTGGACCCGCACGTCCGCCACGGCGTCGAGCGCGCAATCGAGAACCTCGAGGCGGTGCTGGCTGCGGGTCGCTCAAGCGCCGATGTCGCCGTCGAACTC
>JAFAYP010000180.1 GCA_019240305.1 Solirubrobacterales bacterium | reverse complement strand
TCGTCTCAAGCAGGGTTGTCGTCCCGTACGTGTAGGCCGAGTTGAGCCGGTTGGTGTACGTCACGCCGTCGGGCTCGGTGACGTTGACCCAGAGCTCACGCGGGAGCGACAGCATCGAGATCCACGGCTTGCTCGGATCGATCCGGACGAGCAGCATCTCGTTGGCGAGATCGGGAACATAGCCGTGGTAGTACTTGAACTCCTTGCGCGTGTCGTCGCCGACCAGCAGCAGCGTCTCGGGTTGCCCGAAGTGCGACCGTGCGAGCACGGTCGAGCTCACCCGCAACGGCTTGTTGATGCTGATGTCCTGGACGATCGTGTGGACCTGCTCCAGGACGGCCACCGCCACCGCGCCCCCGCTGGCGAGCAGCACGACCAGGCAGCCGACCACCACCCGCCAGGCATAGCGTCGCCGGGCCGGCGGGAAGAGCGAGTCGCTGTCGCGGCCGTCGCCACCAGCTGGGACGCGGGAATCGCGACCCGAGTTGGGGCCAGACGGCGGCCCGGCTACCGGCGAATCCATGACAGACGATCGCTCATCTCAGACCATCCCATGAATTGCGTTCGCGTGGCGTCGCGCCGGGGGATCGCCGCCGGCGTCGCGTCGGTGACGTTATGCGTCGACATCGGTTGGATTGACTGGGGTTGGGTGTGGGGGATCGATCTGCCAGCGCACAGCGGTGACGTCGGGTTCTAGGCCGAGGCGTCCGGCGGCGGCTTCGATCTGGGCGTCGTTGCGCCCGGTGGTGGTCAGCTCGGCGCGGATCTCGACCAGGTTGGTGTTGTCGATGTCGGCGCTTTGCAGGGAGCGCAGCTGGTAGCCGTGGCCGGAGATGGCTTGCAGCAGCAGCGCGCGGATGTGCGCCTCGCGTTTTTCGCGGGTGGTGGCGCGGATCTGGTACGTGGTTTCGATCTCGGTGTCGTCATCGAGCGGTCGGCGGTCCAGACGCCGGCCGATGGGTCTGAGGATGATGTTGATGGCCAGCACGGCGGCGGTGCCGGCAGCGGTTTGCCAGATGAACCCGCTGGCTGCCAGCGCGCCGATCGCGGCGGCGCACCACAGGGTGGCGGCGGTGTTGATCCCGCGGATGCTGACGCCGTCAGAGATGATCACGCCGGCGCCGAGAAACCCGACGCCCGAGACGACGTAGGCAGTGACCTGAGTCGGATTCGTCCCCGCCGGGGTCATGTGCGAGATCAGGACGAACATCGCGGCGCCGGTGGCCACCAGCGTATTGGTGCGCAGCCCGGCGCCGCGGCTTCGCCATTGGCGCTCCAGTCCGATCAGCGCGCCGGCGACCACCGCGGCACCGAGCCGCACGATGAAATCGCCTGAGCTGATCATCCGAGGCTGATGATGACCAGCTTGGCCACCACGAGGATGACCGCCAGCGCCAGATAGGCGCGCAGGGTGATCAGCCCGACTTTACGCTGGGTGGAGAGCACGGGCCGGGCGAGCAGCTCCAGCGCCGGCATCCTCCACGTGGCGCGGGCGGCCCGCTCACGCTCCCAGGCGGGGAACGCCGGCTGCCCTCCGCGCGGCACGCTCAGCATCCGCTCGGCGAGCGCGGTCTGGCGGTAGCGGTGATAGCCGACCAGCAGGTAGGCCCCGGCGGCGGCCCCGAGCAGGATGCCGCCGGCCAGGATCGCGAGGATCATGCGGCCGCCGATCTCGGGGAACACGACGCTGGCGGTGAGGATCACCGACAGCAGCACCAAGATCCACACCACGATGCTGGTAAACACGTTGGTCTTGAGCGTGTTGACCCAGGGGCCAAGGACCGCTCGGTCGTTGCACAGCAGCAGCAAAAACACGGTGGCGGAGGGCAACAGGACCCCGGCCAGCGTCTGTACGCCGGTGGTCAGCGTGCCCAGCGGCACGCCCGGCGCGAGCACCAGCGCGGCGGCGATCGCGATCAGCCCGGCATAGCAGGCGTAAAACCCCTTGGCCTGGGTGATGGGGCGGTGCAGGGAGTGGTTGATCGACAGCACGTCGCTGGTGGCATACGCGGTCGCCAGCCCGACGGCGGCGGCGCCGATCACGCTGGCGTCGATCAGCGCGATCGCAAACAGCACCCCGGCGGTGTGCGACACGTAGCGCCCCAAGCCGGCGGCGGTGCCGGCGGCATCGGTGAACTGCCCAAACTCCGGGTGTCCGGTAAACGTCGCGGCGCTAAAGCCGATCATCGCGGCCGCGCCGAGCACGACGATCCCGATCCCGATCCACAGATCCGCCTTCTCATAGCCGATGAACCGCGGCGTGATCCGCTTATCGACGATGTAGGACTGCTGAAAGAACAGCTGCCACGGCGCCACCGTAGTGCCGACGATCCCGATGATCAGCAGCATCACGTCAGACAGCTTGGCGCCGTGCGGCAGCCCGGGAACCACGAAGTCGTGAACCATCTGCGCCGCCGGGGGGTGGATGAGCAGGTAGATCGGGATCAGCACCAGCGACCCGGCCACCAGCACAAGGCACAGCCGCTCAAACCGGCGAAAGCTCCCGGTGCTGGCGGCCGCGACGATCAGCACCGCGGCGAGGATCACCGTCGGCAGCTTGGGCAGCCCGAGATACCGACACGCCAACGCAATGCCGATGAACTCGGTGACGATGGTCAAGGCGTTGAGCAGGAACAGGTCGATGACGCTAAACGCGCCCCAGAAGCGCCCGAAGCGCTCCAGGATCAGCCGGGCGTGCCCGACGCCGGTGACCGCGCCGAGGCGCACCACCATCTCCTGGTTGACATACAGCACCGGGACGAGCAGCAGCATCGTCCACAGCAGGCTGGTGCCGTAGTTCTGCCCGGCCTGGGTGTAGGTGCCAAACGCGCCGGCGTCGTTATCGCCGACCATCACGATCAGCCCCGGCCCCAGGATCGCCAAAAGCGTCTTCACACGCCCTGAGACGCGCCGGCGCGGCGCGAGATCATCGCGGGCGATCGTGCCCAGCGCGCCGCGGATGTCGCCCACGTGCGCGTCGTCAAGCACGGCGCCGCGGGTCGGCGGGATAAGAACTGCGGTCTTGGTGTTCATGGTGACCTCCAAGGTCCAAAAAGAAGTTGCGTTGCTCTGGCGGCAGCGCACCCTCAGGAGGTCACCCAGACACGATCAGGGCGACCGGCTCGCGAGGACGCGCGCCGCGGGTTGCGGACTTGGTCCGTCGTCGGCGGGCATGCCGTCCTCGCTAGTCGTCGTGGTCTGGCAAACCACTCGAAGGCTTCGAGCGCGGGTCGTCATCGTCATCTGCGATCTCCTTTGGCGAGTCGTCTCCTCGACGGCCCGCGGGAGTCGCGCGACGGCTAAGCCAGAGCGCTGCGGGCGATCAAGAAGAGCTGACTACTTCGAGAAATGTCTTTCATAGCTCCGTACTTGATCTACGACTTGGTAGCCAACCCAAGATACCGCGACCAGCACCCTATGACAACCCGTCCAGCGCCAGCGTGAGCGGCCAAATGTGCTGCGGATGCGACCTGTTTAGCCTGTCGGGATGCGAGAGGCGTTCGCGGCGGAGTTGGCGGGGCTTGAGCGCCGGCTAGAGGAGGAGCTCGAGCACGCCTCGGGGCTGCTTGGAGCGGTGGCGGAGGCAATTCCCGCCCCGGGGGTTGCGAAGGTCAAGGAGATCACCGAGGACGCACTGCGGCTGCGTCAGGCGGGCCGTACGGTAGATGCCGAGCTGGTGATCGTGACCGCGCGCCAGGCCCCAGTGGCGGGTGATCTGCGACTGGTGCTTGGGCTGGTCGAGCTTGCTCATCACAGCGTCCTGATCGCCAACCAGTTCAAGCTGATCTGCGAGCAGCTGGCATACCTGCGCCCGGTTGGTGCCGCGGGGAGCCCGACGGCTGGAAACCTGGCGGCGATGGCGCACCTAGCCGGGTCGCAGCTATTGCACGCGGTGGGAGCGTTCCGAGCGCGCGATCTCGCGTTGGCGCGCCAGATCGATGTCGAGGACGATGAGCTTGACCAGCTCAACCGCCAGGTGTTTGAGGCGACCGTCGCGCTTGATCAGATCGGACAACGCGAGCGGGCGCTGCGACACGTTCTGATCGCACGAAGCCTGGAGCGGATCGGTGATAACGCAGTCGATATTGCCGAGCAGGCCACCTTCCTGGTCACCGCCCAACAGCGCCAATTCACCGACGCCTCAAAGCCCCGGCGCAGGAGCCTTTGATCGCCGAGGACGTGCCCGGTCATGCGAGTTGCGGTTCCGTCCGACCCCGCTCGTATGGTCACGTTTGCATGCAGAAACGTGACCGATCGACAGGCCAGCGAGCCAGCGGAAGGGTGCCTGCGACGGCCCGGGCAGCCCAGGCGCAATGAGCGCCACCACCCGGGCGTCGACGTCGCGGCGGCGGCCGCCGGAGGTGCTCTCAGAGGCCGAGGCGGTGGCGTTGCTCCGGGCGTGCTCGAGCCGGGCGCCGACCGGGGTGCGTAACCGGGCGTTGATCGCGGTGCTGTGGCGCTGCGGGCTCAGGGTTGCCGAGGCGCTGGCGCTGGAGCTGCGCGACGTCGACCTCGACGCCGCGACCCTGCGGGTGCGTCACGGCAAGGGGGATAAGAGCCGCACCGTCGGCCTGGACGAGCAAACCTCGGCGTTGTTGGCGCGGTGGCTGGACCGCCGCCGAAAGCTTGGGCCCGGCGCGCGCGCGCCGGTGTTCTGCACGCTGCAGGGCGGCCGGATTGACGCCTCCTACATCCGCCGGCTGCTGCCCCGCCTGGCCGCCCGCGCCGGCGTGGACCGCCGCGTGCACGCCCATGGGCTCAGGCACACCTACGCCGCCGAGCTGGCCCGCGAGGGCACCGCGATCAACATCATCCGCGACGCGCTGGGGCACACCAGCCTGGCGGTCACCGACCGCTATCTGCGCGACGTCGCTCCCATCCACGTGATCGACACCATGCGCGCCCGCCACTGGGACGGGGCGTAGGGGCTGCGGCGCTACACCGCAGCCCCTACGACCAACGTAGAACCTCGATTGCAGCGCGCGACGGTCCTGCAGCGCGGCGCCGCAGGACTGTCCGAGCCTATGGCGAAGATGAGCGTCGATGGAGACCTTCACGATTCGGGAAGCCGCCGAGGCTTGCGGCATGACCTATGAGGCGATGCGGGCCCGCGTAGATCGAGGGACGCTGCGGGCCGGCAAGCGTCGTGAGGATGGAGCTCGCACGATCCCCAAGAGCGAGCTGCAGCGCCTGGGCTTGCTTCCCGGTGCTGACGTCGCCACGCTGCGCATCGAGCTCGACCGTCTCCGTGAAGAGCTCAAGACCCACCGCATGCTCACCGAGCACGCTGAAAGCGCCACCGCCGCCGAGCGGCGAGCCCGCGAACTCATCGAGGAAACGATGCACAAAGAGCGGGCTGAGAAGCAGAGCCTCGCGCTCCAGCTCCGCGAGCTTGAGCAGGCGCAGGAGAGCACGACCGTCAAGCTTCAGCAAATCGCCACGGCCAGCTTCTTCACTCGCCGCCGGCTACTCCGCGAATTTCGCGCTCAAGCCGACGCTTGACGCTCCAGCGCATCATCGCGACGTCGGCCACTGGCGCTGAGCTGCTGCATCGCGTCGTGTCAGCCGACGAGCCGCGGTTAGACGACTTTCGCGGCCGTCGCGACTTCCCCCGTCGACGTGCGCTACCTCCCGACACCCCCTGGCTGCTGCTAGCAGGCGTGTCGATGTTCGACACGCAGCAAGGAGCTCTGCGGATCGCCCGACGCCGGCCCGCAGGCGTCGCCCAAGTCCGCCTCGAGCCCAATCTCGGGATCTACTTCACGAGAACCGGGCGGCCGGGTCACTACACGGTATGGGGCGCCCCAAGCGTTCTCATGGATTGCGTCGAGAGATTCGATCAGGCATCCTGAAGCTATGACCTACGGCGTTCTCTACATCGATGAGGGCAACTTCGTCAACTGGTATGACCGCCGTGAGGACGCCGAGCGCGCCGTTCTCGCGGTCGCCGAGCAGGATCCCGCCGAGGCCTCAGAATTCGGCTACTTCGCCTATGACGAGGCCGGGGAGCCGGTCGGCGAGTTCGTTTCCGGCGCCGAACTCATGGCTCGTCGCCAAGCTGTCGCCTGAGCACTGCCTGCGGCGCTGCGCCGCAGTCCCTACGACCACTGCAGCATCTCTAGTTGCAGCGCGCGACGCACCTGCAGCATCGCGCTGCAGACTACGCCGCAATCTCGCTGTCGCCATCGCTCTCGCTCAGTCGCTGACGGATGATCTCTCGTACGACCCGGCGTTCCGCTCGCTCGGCCTGTAGCCGCTGTTTGTTGGCAGCAATCCCAGTGATGCGATGGATACCCGCCGCGCGAGCACGTGCCCGTCCTCGCGCGCCGGCAATGCGACGGACGACAAGACACCACCCGCCGCCGCGGTGCTCGCAGCGAACCACCTCATAGGCGGGATCGGCAGCGACGAGAGTTCGGCCGGCACGGTCCAGTGCACGACGCGCGTCTCGCTTGCGCTCATACTGCGCAACGCCGAGCGACTGTAGGGCGGGCTGGCCGAGCCCTATCGCTGTCTCCTCACGGCCGTCCAGCGATCGCTGTGGCCAGCGAGCCCATGCTTCAAGCGCGACCCACACGCGCGCGCTTAGCCCGGAGCCCAGCGCCCGCAGCAGATCAAGGTCAAGCCACGTACAGCGGCCTTCAACCACCTGTTGAGCCGTCCAGTGGCCAATCTCGACCTTCAACGACGTAGCACCCTTCAGGGCGCCCCACTGACGTGGGGTGCGGAGGTTGAGCCGAGTCGTCGCCAGCCAGAGATCGCCTACCAGTGAGACATACCCCTCCTGCACGAACTGCGCTGCAAGCTCTGGGTCCCGGTCGACGACCTGAACACATGCTCGGGTCGCCGCCAGGCGCACCAGCGCCCCCCGAAGCTTGAGGTACTTATCGCCGCCATCGGCGGCCCACACCATCTCAGCCAGCTGATAGCCGGTTGTCTCGACAGTCCGACTATCGATTCGCTGCAGGCCCGGGTCATCAACCGGGATCTCAGCGAGTTGCCGACGTAGTAGCGCGCAGAGCGCTGCCCAAACGCGTAGGTCGAGCATCGAAAGCCGCCGATTGGCGCCAACAACACCTGGGCCAAGAAGACAACGGGCGATAAACGCAGCTTCGGATGGCTTGCCGCTGGCGGCTGGTTCCCACACGGGGTGTAGCAGGCTGTCGCGGGGGGCTTGTCCCTGCCAGCGAGGTGCACTCGGCATAGGCGGGAAGCGTGACGACGGTTGCGGACGGAAGCCCGTTCTTTTTGTCGCGGGCTCTTTGCCTGCGCTGCTAAAGCCCGTTCGGCGAGTCGCGCTTAAGCCCGTTCGGCGAGTCGCGCTTTGGCGGCATAAGCCCGTTCGGCGAGTCGCGCAGGATGTACCTACTTAATAGGTCCTGTAGGGATCTGCGCGCGCGGGCGCGGGCGCGAGAGGCCGCGGTCGGTTCTTGGCCCCGCTCGCCGCAAGCGGCTCGGGGACCATCACCGACCGCCCCGGGAAACGCCGAGGTATCCCACTCAGACGCAACCGATGCTTGAGGAGTCGGCGCCTGCGCGCCTAATCTGATCAGGCTGTCGAGGAGGGGGTCGCGCGAGCGGGGGTGAGGGCTCTCGGGGTGGTCCGCGAAGTGTGACCGAAACTACAGCTCGGCGAGCCACATTATGCGGACCAGGTGGATCTGCCGTCCGCCCCGCCATCATTGAGCTTGTGGTGGGTCTGGGGGTCTTTGTGGAGCCCGACTACCCACCCCCCACGTCAGATCAGAAAAAGGGGATGGGGTGGGTAGTCGGGCTCCAGTCAACCCCCAGACCCAAGACCTGTTGGGAGGCGGGGCGGACGGGGTCAAAACCAAGCGGCTGAGGGATCGACAGCAGCAGGAGGAACAGAGGGTGGTAGAGCAGAGGACAAGACCGGGGGTGGGGCCGGGAACGGTGCGGGTGGGGCGGTTCATCGGCCGGGTCGCAGTCATCCGGATACCAGACATCACTCACGCGCTAAGCCTGGCGGAACGGGTGGTGCGCCGTCACGTAGCCAAGCTTGAGGCGGCGGCTGGCTGGCGCGGGCGGCGCTGCGATGGGGAGAAGGATCGATGGTGTGGCTGACCCCCGCCGGCTACCCCGCGCTCGGGCTCGGCCAGCTGCGCATCCCCGCGCCACCTGACCCGGTCTCGGCGCGAACCTACCGTCAGCTGCAGATCGCCCACGCCGCCAGCGCCCTGCAGCGCGCCGGGCTGGACTGGCGCTCCCGCGGCGAGCTCGCCCTGGACCGTTCGCGGTGGGTGTTTGCGGTCGCCAACGAGCACGGCGGCCACAGCCGCCGGCTGCCTGACCTCGTCTACTGGCCCCCCGGCGAGCACCCCGGCCCCGTCCTCGTCGTGGTCGACGCCGGGCAGCTCAACCGCTACCGCCGACCCGCGCTGCTCGCCGGGCTCTATGAAGCTGTCACCGACGGGCCCTACGCCCAGGCGGCCTATCTCGCGCGCCCCACCATGGTCCCCGAGATCCGCTGGCGGGCCCGCCAAGCCGGGTTTACCAGCCGCCGGCAGCTGCTCATCTGCCACCAGGCCGACCAGCTCACCGCACCCCCACCACCCGCGCCGCCGGCCCCGGAGAAGCCACCCCAGCCCGCCAGCGCCCCCCAGGCGCCCGTGCCGACTCTCCAGGCCCCCGCCGGCACCCCTGGGCCGCTGACAGCCCCAGACACCCCCCAGCCGGGCGACGCGCGCCAACTCATCAACCAGCTGCTCGACCCCCCACCCAAACGCCGACGCTGGCGGCGCCGCAGCCCCTGAACTCCCGTGCCCCCAGCAGCCCCGAAACCGGAGGAGCAAGCTATAGCGTAAGGGGCTACTAATGGCACCACTAAACGAACTCCCGCCGGGTGGCGGGTCGCTGCGCTGGGCTAACTCGACATGACCGATCAGCCGATCCCTGACCACATCCCCCGCCGGCGCTGCTATGAGCCCGGCGGGCGACCCGTCCGCCTATCGGTCACGCTGACCCAGCAAGAGCGCGACCAGCTCGGCGCGCTCGCCGCTCAACACCGCGTGTCGATCGCCACCCTGCTCGTCGACTCCGCGCTGCGCTCCCCCGTGGCCCCAGACCGCCCAGACCACCGATGAGCGCCCTCGGCGTTCCGCCGCGGGTGGTTGCCGGGATCGCCGTCGTCCTGATCCTCGCCGGCATCGCGCTCGCGGCCATGGGAACCATCTCGATCGCCCGCGCGGTCATCTCCAGCGTCGCCCTCACGGTGATCGCCGCCCTCAACTGGCGACGCGCCCGACGCCAGTAAGGCTCCTCACCCCGCGCCTGGCCGGTTCAAGCCCCATGCCGCTAAACCGCCGCCGCCAAGCGCGGCCCGCGAAGCCTCTCGCCTCGTTGAGTCACGTTTACGCTCAACCGGCCCTCGGAGGCCGCTATAGGGTCACGTTAATGCGCGAAAACGTGACGCGTGTTGCTCTGGGGACGTCGGAGCGGTCAGCTCCGATCACGGGATCACGACGACGAGTCGCGGCGTGAAGCCGACAACGTGCGCGATCGCCGCGTCGAGCGGCCGGACGTGGGGGTGGCGCGCCTTGAGGATTGCCGCCAGCCGATTGGCCTGTCCCGCGTTGCCGCGGGTGTAGAAGACCTCGTAGGAGGTCGTGGAGGCCGTCCCGAGGTTGCCGATTTGGACGACGTGGACGTGGTCGCGGGTGAGGTCGAGCGCGAGGCGATGGGCGGCATCGGGTGTCTGGCCGGCGTTGAGCACCGTGACCGGCGCCGTCGGCAAGGCGGAGGTCTGCGTCTGCGGTTGTGGTCGGCGTGCGGACGCTCCGGAGTCGAGCACGAGGTAGGCAGCTGCGGCGATCAAGACGAGGCCGAGTCCGACCGCGGTCGCGATCGGCCGCCGGAGTGACCTAGAGCGTTCGTGGCGGTCTGAGCGCGGTACCCCGGTCAGGCGTGTATCGGCTTCCCAGCGGGTCGGGTACGGTGGCGCAGCGGTCGCGATCGACAGCGGGTAGCCGGCGGCGGCCGCGAAGTTGGTCTCGAGGGCCGCCGCGCTGGCTGCCGCCGTGTCCATGCGGCTGCGTACGGTTCGCAGCCGGCCCCAGTTGCGCGCCACCAGCGCCAGTCCCAGTGGCAGCAGCGCCAGCACCACCAGCCCGCCGACCCGTCCGATGGATTCGAGCACCGGGGTCTCGGTAGTCGCCGGCGGGGGCTGGTGGGTCGGGACCGAGAACGCCTTGAGGATCACGTGCGTGGGTTGGCTGTGGACGGGCCCGATCGGCGTCGTCTGCTCGGCGATCGCCAGCAGCTCGCCGGCGCCGAGCGCGTCGGTGAGCGTGTTGTGGACCCAGTAGACGGCCCCGTACTGCCGCCAGGCGATCGTGTCGAGGCGACTGCCGTCGTAGTAGAGATCGTAGGTCCGCGTGCCGACGTGGATCGTCTGGTTGGGGTCGGCGAACAACGGCGCGCCGGTCCAGGTCGTCCCCTGGACATCGTAGAACTGACCCAGGTCGCCGTTGGAAAACACCTCGACGTAGATCGGGTACGCATCGCCGTCGGGGGCGTGGATCAGGTAGGCGCGGATGCACGCCTGCACCAGCTGGGTGCACCTCGCGGCGACCGGGACGGCACTGCCGGCCAGGTCCTGGACCTTGGGGAACTCGACGGTGAACGGCAGCCTCGCCGCGTCCGCGTGCTCGGCGGCCACGTTGGCGTCGAGTGTCGCCGTCAGCGGCAATCGCGACAGCTCCCCGCGCCGACTGATCCGGTGGCTGATCGCCGCGACCTGCCGGGTCGGGGTGGTGTCGCCGCCGAACAGGAAGTTGTGGACGCTGTCGTGGACCTGCTGCGGGGTGGCGGTGAGATCCGCCGCCGGACAGGTGTCGGTGCACGCGACCGTCTGGAACTTGACCTGGCGGACGCGCAGCCCCTCGGCGCTGATCAAGAGGTTTGCGAGATTGAGGATCTCGGTCGGGCTGCGCAGCGCCGAGTCGGTCGAAACCGTCTCACCGAACACCTTCTCGAACCGGCCGATATTGCCGCCCAGCAGCGGGCCGTACTGCCGCTTGACCGCCAGCAGAAAGCTCTGGTCACGGGCGTCGCGGACCTGCGAGGTGTCGGTGTGTCGATAGGACACGAACTGCTCGGCGTCGTTGCCGTCGAGACACTGATATCCCGGCTGCAGGTCGACGTCCTGGTACTGGTCGCCGCCGTCGGCATTGTTGTGGTAGTAGCGCTCGTCGATCGTGTCGTAGACGCAGCCGAGCGTGTTGATCGCGTGCTCGAACTGGGTGAACGTGGTCGCGATCACGTGGTTGACCGACAGCCCCGTGAGCTGCTTGATCGTCTCAAGCAGGGTTGTCGTCCCGTACGTGTAGGCCGAGTTGAGCCGGTTGGTGTACGTCACGCCGTCGGGCTCGGTGACGTTGACCCAGAGCTCACGCGGGAGCGACAGCATCGAGATCCACGGCTTGCTCGGATCGATCCGGA